>JBKJNL010000234.1:0-5262 GCA_046593615.1 Myxococcota bacterium
GTCCGTCGCCACCCGCTTGATCGTCGAGCGCGAGCGCCTGCGCCGCTCATTTGTCAGCGGCACCTACTGGGGCCTCAACGCTGACCTGCTGAAGAACGTCGAGGGCGCGCCCAAAATCGTCGCCGACATGATCGAGTTGGCCCAGCCCGGGCAGGCACCCCAGCGCCTCGCGCGCGGCACCGACTTCGACCCCAACACCGGCAAGCTGACGGCCGCTTCAAAGGCGTTCCTCCTCGAGGAAAAGAAGGCAAAGGCCCTCGAGGCCGCGCTGCTCAAAGCCGAGTTCGTCGTTGGCGAAGTCCAGAAGAAGCCGTTCACGCAGAAGCCGGCGGCGCCGTTCACGACGTCGACGCTGCAGCAGGAGTCGGCCCGCAAGCTGCGCTTCACGGCCCAGCGCACCATGCGCACCGCGCAGCGCCTCTATGAAAACGGCTACATCACATACATGCGCACCGACAGCACGACGCTGTCGGAGCAGGCGCTGAACGCCGCCCGCACGCAGATCGCCGAGATGTACGGCGAGAATTTTGTCCCCGAAGCCCCGCGCAAATACGCGACCAAATCGAAGGGCGCGCAAGAAGCCCACGAAGCCATCCGCCCCGCCGGCGAGAGCTTCAAGACCCCCGACCAGCTCAAGGGCGACGTCGACGAAGACGCGTTCCGCCTCTACGAGCTCATCTGGAAGCGCACCGTCGCCAGCCAGATGAAGGACGCCACCGGCGAACGCACCAGCGCCCGCTTCGACGCTGTCACCAGCGAGGGCAAGGCGACGTTTCAGGCCTCGGGCAAGGTGATCCACTTTCCTGGCTTCTTGCGGGCCTACGTCGAAGGCAGCGACGACCCCGACGCCGAGCTCGAAGAGCAGGAGCGCGTGCTGCCTCCGCTCACCGAAGGCGATCGCTTGAACGCCGCCAAGGTCGAGGCCAAGGGCAGCCAGACGCAACCGCCCGCCCGCTACACCGAAGCCTCGCTCGTCAAGGATCTCGAAGACCGCGGCATCGGCCGCCCGTCGACGTTCGCGTCGATCATCCAGACCGTGCAGGACCGCGGTTACGTGTTCAAGAAGGGCACGGCGCTGGTGCCGACCTTTACCGCGTTCGCCGTCATCAACCTGCTCGAGAAGCACTTCGGCGAGCTGGTCGACTACGCGTTCACGGCGTCGATGGAGGCCGACCTCGACCTCATCAGCGAGGGCCAGAAAAAGGCAACCCCCTGGTTGCATGCTTTCTACTTCGGCATCTTGACCGAGGCCCAGAAAAAGAAGAACGGCAAAGAGGGCCGCCTCGACGAGATGGGCCTGAAGTCGAAGGTCACCGAAGGCACCGAAGACATCGATCCGCGCGCCATCTGCGAGCTGCCGCTCGGCTTCACCGAAGACGGCCAGCTCGTCGCCGCCCGCGTCGGCCGCTACGGCCCCTACCTGCAGATCGGCGACACGCCGGTGCGCGCCAACATCCCCGAAGACCTCGCCCCCGACGAGCTCAACGTCGAAAAAGCGCTGCAGCTCTTGAAGGACGCCGGCCAGGCCAACAAGCCGCTCGGCACCGACCCGAAGTCGAAGAAGCCCGTGTACATCAAGAGCGGCCGCTTCGGCCCCTACGTGCAGCTCGGCGACATGGAGCTCAACGCCAAGGGCAAGCCCATCGGCGACAAGCCGCGCATGGCTTCGCTGTGGCCGGGCATGACCGTGCCCACGATCGACCTCGAGCAGGCCCTGCAGATCCTGGCGTTCCCGAAGATCCTCGGGCAGCACGCCAACGGCCTCGACGTCACCGTCTACGACGGCAAGTTCGGGCCCTACGTGATGATGGAAGGCGACACCGACGCCGGCCACGTGCGCGAGACGCGCTCGCTGCCCGAGCGCTCGATGCTCACCACGATCAATCTTCAGCAGGCCATCGACCTCGTGAACCAGCCCCGCGTGCGCGGCGCGCGGGGCTCGGTGCAGCAGGCGGCCCTGGCCACCCTCGGCACCTCGCAGGTCACCGGACAGCCGATCTCGATCCGCGTCGGCCGCTTCGGCGCCTACGTCACCGACGGCCAGGTGAACGCCACCATCCCGTCGGCCAAGGACCCGCTGCGGGTCTCGCTCGAAGACGCCCTCGAGCTCATCGCCGGCCGTGAGTCAAAGATGCGCGAGCAGGGTCTCGACCCGCGTCCCGCGCAGCGTCCGGCCGGCGGCGGCCGCGCCAAGGGCCCGCCGCGTCGTGGCGGTGGCAAGGTCAGCAAGCTGCCGAAAAAGGCCGCGCCGGTGAAGAAAGCGGCGGCCAAGAAAGCCGCGCCGAAGCCCGTCGTCGAAGCAGCGCCGGAGCCAGCAGCAAAGAAGCCGGCGGCAAAGAAGCCGACGGCCAAGAAGAAGCCGGCCGCGAAAAAGAAGTCGGCGGCGAAGAAGAAGTAGCCGTCGTCCGCGGTGATGCGTGCCGTTGCTTGGCGGGGCGCACGTCCGGTTCCTATTTCGGTGGCGGAGCGTCCACATGACCGAGCGCAAGCACTTCTCGATGATCCGCACCTTTGTGGCCGCGGACGTGATCACGCTGCTGAACGGCTTCTGCGGCGCCGGCGCGATCCTGCTGCTCATGCAGTACCTCGTGACCAACGAACGCAGCTGGATGTGGGCGGCGTTCGTGCTCTACCCGCTGGCCTTGTTCTTCGACGCCGCCGACGGCCGCATCGCCCGCTGGCGCCACAAATCGTCGTCGCTGGGCGCCGATCTCGACTCCCTCGCCGACGTCATCAGCTTCGGCATGGCTCCGGCGGCGCTGGGCTTTGCCATGGGCATGCGCGGCGCGCTCGACGTCTGCGTGCTGCTCTACTTCGTGGCCTGCGGGATCTCGCGCCTGGCGCGCTTCAACGTCACCGCTGAAGAGCTCTCGGCCGGCACCGGCAAGGTGAAGTACTTCGAAGGCACGCCGATCCCGTCGAGCCTCTTGCTGGTCGCGGTGCTCGCCGTCTGTGCGTGGCAGAACCGGCTCGGCGACAATCTGCCGGGCGGCTTCGTCGACGTCGGCTGGACGCTGCACCCGCTGACGCTGCTCTACTTCTTGAGCGGCAGCGCCATGATCAGCAAGACGCTGCGCATTCCCAAGGTCTGACCGTCAGGCGATCGGCGGCAGCGGACGATCAAAGGCCCGCTCCCAATCGGCGGGCGTGTTGATGTCGTCGAGCACGTGCCAGTCGCCCCAGGGCAGCTCGTGGAGCGCGCCTTCGCTCGCCAGCTCTTCCAGCAGGCCGCGCGGGCCGCCGCTGCCCCCGCAGGCGCTCAGGCGACGCCAGCAGGTCTTGCGAAACGCGGCGGGGTGACCGCGCTTGCCGCCGACGACGGGCACGATGGCCTCGGCTGTCGTTGTCATCAGCCCCTGCACGAGGGCGCTGACCAGGGCCGACGACGCAAACGGCGCATCCACGGGCGCAATCACGAGGCCCGTCGACGTGCCCGCCCGGGCCAGCGCGGTGCGGACCGATCCGGTGAAGCCGAGGTTGGGCTCGTCGTTTTCGACGACGTGCACCTGGGCCGCGGGGTTGATTGACAGCGGCGCGATGGTCGCGCGGATGACGTCACCGATGGGCCCGGGCGGCACGGTGACGACGAGCGGAACGATGCCGGCGTCGACGTAGGTGACCGCGAGCTGCCAGATGAACGGGATGCCCGAGCCGCCGATCGGCAGGAGCGCCTTTGGGCGTCCCATGCGCGTCGAGAGGCCGGCGGCGGCGATGAGGCCAGCGGTGGTCATTGGGCCTGCTTCTTTGGCCGCGCGTGTTCGTCGGCGTGTTCAGCGTCGTCGCCGTCGTCTTTGTCGCGCTGGCGCTGCGTGACCGGTGCGCCGTGGCTCTTGCGTTCGCGGGCTTCGCGTCGTCGGCGCACCTGCACCATCTCGGCGACGATCGACACCGCGATCTCTTCGGGCGTCTCGGCGCCGATGTCGAGGCCGGCCGGGCAGCGCAGCCGGGCGATGTCGTCGTCGACGAAGCCCTTGTTCCGCAGGCGCTCGCGCGTGAGCAGCGCTTTTCGTTGCGAGCCCACCAGCGCGCAAAACGCGAAGGGCTTCGTCAACACCTTTTCGACGATGCGTTGGTCGGTCGGGTGATCGTGGGTGGCGACGACGACGAAGCAGTCGGCGGCAAAGGGCAGGGACGCCAGGTCGTCGTCGTGGTCGTAGTCGTCGCGCAGCAGCACGGCGTCAGGGAAGCGCTCCGCCGTGCGCAGATCGTCGCGCGGGTCGCAGACGACGACGTCGAAGCCGGCCTGGTTGGCGACCGCGCACAGGGCAACAGCGGTGTGGCCGGCGCCAAAGACGATGCAGGGCGGTCTCATGCGCAAGCTCTCGATGAAGACGGAGACGCTGCCGCCGCAGCACATGCCGAGCACGGTGGTCAGCGGAATCTCGACGAGCCGCGGCCGCATGTCGGCGATGACTTCGAGGGCCTGGCGGCGGATCTCGTGCTCGATCGCGCCGCCGCCGACGGTGCCCTCGATGGCGCCGAAGTCGCTGCCGTCGTCGACGACGACCATGCTGGCGCCGGCCTTGCGCGGCGTCGAGCCTTTGGTGGCCACGACCGTGCAGATCGCCGCGGGTGTGCCGCGGGCGACGACGTCGGAGAGCAGGCGCGGATCGATCACGGCCTGCCGAGCATAGCGTCACGGCGGAAACCGGGTTTGCGGCCGGCCGTCGACGACGTAGGCGCATCCGCGGAGGTTCTCCCATGCTTCGCCGACTGCTGCCGCTTTCCCTCGTGGGCGCCCTCGCGTCCTGCACCGCCACCGAAACCCAGAAGACCCCGCCGCCCGTCGTGGCGACGGTCAAGGCGCCGCCCGTGGTCAAGCTCGACGCGGTGCCGCGGCTCGAGTTCAACCGCCGCGCGGCCGAGCGCGCGCTGCCCTTCTTCTGGATCACCGACACCAACAAGGACGGCGGCCTCGACGCCAACGAATTCGCCGTGGTGTGGGGCCTGTCCGACGAGCCGCTATCGGCCTGGATCGACGACCAGGGCTTCACGGCGAAGTTCAAGGACGCCTATGCGGCGATGCAGAAGCCGGCCGACGCCGGCGCCACCCCCGCAGAGCAAGCGCGCCGCGCCGCCGTTCTCGCCGAGCTGGCCCAGGGCCGCCCGACGCTCGTGATGACCGAGCTGACGACCGCCGAAGACAAAGCCATCGTCGAGCACGTCGCAAAGGCCGCCCGCCTCATCGACCTGCTGCATGCCAGGCAGAACGGCGTCGACCAGCTGCTGGCAAAGATTCCCGCCGACGACGCTGCCTCGCGC
>JBKJNL010000236.1:0-8797 GCA_046593615.1 Myxococcota bacterium
GTGATGGCGACGCGCCCGAGCACCAGGGTTCCTGGCTCGGCGGCCGAGGCAAACGAAAGGTGATCGAGGCGCGAGCGCTGGCTCAGGGTGGCGCCGAGGTCGCCGTCGACGCGCACCCGATCGGTGATGTCGTAGCGCAGCCGGGCCCGGCCACCGATCATGTCCGCCGCCGGCTGGAATTCGCGGTCGTCGCCGGCGTCTCCGTCGTCGCCGCCTTTGCCCGGCGGCGCAGCACCGGTCTCGTCGTGGCGCGAGAACAGGCTGAGGCGCCATCCCAGGTTGCCGATGCTGTCGGCGACGGCGGCCGATCCGCTGGCGATGGGCCGCAGCGAGCCATCGACGCCGGTGGTGAAGCCGCCGCGGCTGGCGTCGCCGGTGGTGCGCGTGACGATGTTGATGACGCCGGTGATGGCGTTGGCCCCCCAGATGGCGCCCACCGGCCCGCGAACGACCTCGATGCGATCGATCTCGTTCAGGTGAACGGGCAGGGCGTTCCAGTCGACGGTGCCGTCGGCGCGGCTGTTGACGGGGATGCCATCGATGAGGACGACGAGGTTGTTGGCCTGCACGCCGCCGAGCCCGCGCACCGACACGAGGTAATTGCCCGGACCGACGCGCACGACCTGCACGCCGGGCACCGTGCGCAACAGCTCGGGGACGTTCTCGGCCGCCGACAATTCGATGTCGGAGCGGTCGACGACGGTGACGGTGGCCGGCGCCTTGAGCACGCTCTCCTTGCGCCGCGACACCGCGCTCACCGAGCCGAGCAGGTCTTCCAGAGCCAGGCTCTCGATGGCGTCACCGGGAGCCGGGAAATTCTCCTGGCCGGGCTCCTGGGCCGCGAGCGGGCTGGCCCCGACCGTCGAGCCGGCGGTGGCGATGAAGGTCACGAACGACAAAGCCGGGAACCAACGGTCACGCATAGGCGCGGAGCCTAGGCAGAGCGAGCAGCCGAATCCCAAAACCGTGTCGGGTCGTCTCTGGAGCTGCACCGGGCTGGTGCTTTCTTGACGGCTCGACCGAGTGACCTTCATTGTGCCGCGGTACGCGGAGGAAACCCATGCTTCGACCCGGTTTGCTGTCTTTGGCCATCGTGCCTGTGCTCTCACTTGGCTGCCCGCCTCCCGAGGAGACGCCGCCCGCCGACGAGCTCACCGGCTGGCTCGGGGCGGCACCCCACGTCGCCATCCAGGGCCGGCTCGACGGCGAAGACCTCGATCTCCGCCTCGAAGGCGCTGCCGCCGCCGACGCCACAAAGGTGTTCTGCACCCGCGAGTACGTCGCCGCCGACGACGGCACCGGCAACGCCGACCTGACCACGGCGCGCAACACCGAGGTCAAGGTCAACGCGCCGTTCACCGTGGGTGACCAGGAGCGCGTCGTCGAGCTGGAGTTCAAGAAGCACGACTTCCAGTCCGACGCGCCGGACACGAACGTCGACATCGTCGTGCGCGACGACACCCAGGACCCCGCCGCCGACCAGATGTGGCTCGAGCTCGAGTGGCACCTCGCCGCCGACGACAGCGACCTGTTCGAGTCGGCGGCCTCCGACGGCACCTTCCAGCTCGGCGAGTTCACCGGCACGCCCGGCGAAGGCGGCGTCGTCATCCCCGACAACGAGGGCAGCGTCGGTGGCTTCGCCGACGTCGTCTGGGGCGTCGACGAAACCCTGAAGATCTCGGTCTCGGCGCCGTGCGCGGCCAACGCGGTCGAGGTCGAAACACCGTGAGCCACGCGGGGTCGAGCTCTGGCAGGGCCTCACGGCGGGGCGCAGCCGAAGTTTCTGGCGTCGTCGCCGGCGCGTCCGTCGTCGTGATGGCCCTGCTCGGCGGCTGCGACGATCGCTTCGTCACGCCGAGCGCCTACGACCAGGCGCCCGATGTCTGCGGCGACAGCGCGGCCCGCGCAGCGGTGCTCGAGGCCTGTCAGGCCGCCGGCGATTGCGGCGGCGTCATCGGCTTCAGCGGCACCCTCGAAGGCCGCGACGTGCGCGTCGGCGCGGGGCTCGAAGCGGCGCGCTTCACCGACGCCCGCACCCCCGAGGGCGTCGTCGTCGACGGCATCGAAGCGATTGGCGAGAGCCCGTACTTCAAGTTCGTCCTCAAGGTGCAGAGCATCGGCGGCGGCGTCGACCTCGTCGAAACCGACGTGCGCGAGCTGACCACCAACCGCGCCTCGGACACGGCGCCCGACCGCTTCACCGACGACACGGTCAGCCTCGAGCTGCGTTTGACGACGACTTCGGAGAGCGAGGCCTTTGGCGCCGACGACGGCGGGGTCTTCGTCATCGACGACCGCAGCGCCGACGGGCTGAGCGGCACCTTTGCCGCCGCCTTTGGCGAGGACGAGCTGAGCGGCTGCTACAGCTTCTCGCCGACGAGCCGAACCACGGTGGTCGTCACCGATGGCTGAATCTCCCTGCCCCCTGCTGCGTCGAACCGGCGAACCGTGAAGCTGCCCCGCTCCCTCCTGGTCTTGTTGGCGTCGCTGGTGGCAGGGCTGGCGTTGCCGGCGCGCGCCACCGAAGACGTGCCGCTGGCGCAGCAGGCCATGATCCTCGTGCGCGCCCTGGCCTACGACCGCGACATCGCCGCCGACGCGGCCGGCTCCATCGACATCGCGATCCTCAGCCGCGTCGGCGTGCTCGGGTCGGAAAAGGCCGCCGACAAATCCTTCCAGGCCTTTAAGCCCCTCGAAAAGAACACCGTCGCCGGCCTGCCGGTGCGGGTGCGCGCGGTGTCCTACTCGACCGCCGAAGACCTCCTCACCAAGCTGAATGGCGTCGACGCGGTCTACATCCCCCTCGGCCTCGACGACGATGTGGAAGCGATCATCGGCGTGGCCCGGGCAAGCAAGATCACGACTTTTGCTGCCAAGCGCTCATCGATCGAAAGCGGGGCAGCCCTCGGCGTCTTCGTCGTCGGCGATCGACCCACGATCCTGATCAACGTGGCAGCGACCAAAGCCGAAGGTGCCTCGTTCAGCAGCGAGCTCTTCAAGATCGCCCGACCGATCAAGTAACGAAGCAGTACATGTCGGCTGCCTCACAGCGCGTTCCGGCGGCCTCAGAACCTCGGAATGTTCCTCGGGTGCCGGTCGTGATTGCGCCGTTTAGGCGCGGTTTTCGCCTCTCTCGCTTCTGTTCGCGCTTCTGTCGGGCGGGTGGCGAGGACTCAGCTCCCGCAAGTGCCTGAAAACGCGGTCTCAGCGGAACCCCGGTGAGACACGCGTCACATTAGTGTCTCGTATCCGCGCAACTCTGGCCGGTTCGCGACAGATCTTCACGTGTCTCATTTTGACTTCGGTGCGGGTGCTCAGCATTCTGGCGTTCAGAAAAGGGGCAACTCCATGCTCAGATCGCTCGCCGCCGTCGCCGCCTCGTTCAGCCTGCCGCTCGCCGCTGCATCCGGGGGGATCAGCCTGGAGCACGTGGGGACCTACTCCACCAACACGTTCCAACTGGGCGGCGCGGAGATCTCGGCGCACGATCCGGGAACGCAGCGCATCTTCACCGTCAACGCGGCCACCAGCTCCATCGACGTCATCGACGTCAGCGATCCGGCCAACCCGGTGCTGGTGCGGGCCATCTCGATCCTGCCCTTCGGCGGCGGCGTGAACAGCGTGGCCTGGCACGACGGCATCCTCGCGGCGGCCATCGAAGCCACGGTCAAGCAAGACCCCGGCACGATCGCCTTTTTCGACGCCGACGGCTTGACCCTCGGCTCGGTGCCTGCCTGCGCGCTGCCCGACAACGTCGTGTGGACGAACAACGGCCGCTACGCGCTGTCGGCCTGCGAAGGCGAGCCCAACGACAGCTACACCAACGACCCCGAAGGCGGCGTGGCCGTCGTGCGCGTCGCCGGTGACCGCGCCGCCGGCACCCTCGAGCTCTCGGTGCGCATCGCCGGCTTCCAGGACTGGAACTCGCTGCCGCTCGATCCCAGCGTGCGCGTGTTTGGCCCGGGGTCGACGCCGGCGCAGGACTTCGAGCCGGAGTACCTGACGACCAGCCACGACTCGAAGACCGCCTGGGTCACGCTGCAAGAAAACAACGCCATCGCCATCATCGACATCGACGAAGCCGCCGTCGTCGACGTCGTTGGCCTCGGCTACAAAAACCACAACCTGCCCGGCAACGGCCTCGACCCCAGCGATCGCGACAGCGCCACCGGCGGTGCCGCCATCAAGATCCGCACGTGGCCCGTGAGCGGCATGTACCTGCCCGACACCCTCGCCAGCTTCCGGGTCCGCGGTGAGACCTACCTGCTGAGCGCCAACGAAGGCGACGCCCGCGAATACCTGGGCTCGCCCGGCTACGTCGAAGAGCGGCGCATCAATGACTCGCGGGTCGTCCTCGATCCCACCGTGTTCCCCAACGCGGCGACCTTGAAGAAGAACGCCAACCTCGGCCGCCTGCGGATCACGACCAGCCAGGGCGACACCGACGGCGACGGCGACTACGACGTCCTCTACAGCTTTGGTGGCCGTTCGATGTCGGTGTGGAATGCCGACGTCGGCCTGGTCGCCGACACCGGTGACGAGGCGGAGCAGGTGACGGCCGCGGCCTACCCGACCGGCTTCAACTCGACCCACAACTCCAACAACTCGTTCGACTCACGCTCGACCAGCAAGGGTCCCGAGCCCGAGGCCCTCACCGTCGGTCACCTCTGGGGCCGCCACTACGCCTTTCTGGGGCTCGAGCGCATCGGCGGCATCATGATCTACGACGTCGAAAACCCCACCCGTCCGGAGCTCATCGACTACGTCAACCGCCGCGACTTCTCGGGCAGCCCCGCCGCCGGCACCGCGGGCGACCTCGGCCCCGAAGGCGTCTTGTTCATCAAGGCCGACGACAGCCCCACCGGGCAGCCGATGCTCGTGACCTCCAACGAGATCTCGGGCACGGTCAGCATGTTCAACATCGTCCGCTGAACGCTCGCCAGCTCGCCGACTCGACAGCACGACACCGAAGGAGCGCCGGAGCCCCCGGCGCTTTTTCATTGGGGTGCCTGATCAAACGTCGCTCACGCAGGGTGCAGCTCGGCCAGCAGGCGCAACAGGTTGCTCGGGTCGACGGGCTTCAAGACGTGGTGGTCGAAGCCGGCGGCCAGAGCGCGCTCGTGCTGCTCGGGTGAGCCGTAGCCGGTGAGGGCCACGAGCGACATTCCCTTGGTGCGCTCGTCGGCGCGCAGCCGCTGGGCCACCTCGTAGCCGTTGAGCGCCGGCAGGCCGATGTCGACGATGCCGATGTCGTGGGTGCCGGCCACGGCGGCTTCGACGCCGCTCAAGCCGTCGTGGACGACGTCGACGTCGTGACCGACGCTGCGCAGGAATTCCTGCAGCATCTCGGCGGCGTCGACGTTGTCTTCGATGATGAGGATGGAGCGGCGGCGCGGCGCTTCTTCGGTCACCTTGGCGGCGGCCACGGCTGCGGGCGCCGGCACCTCGGGCAGCCAGACCTCAAAGGCGCTGCCCTGGCCGGCGCCGTCGGAGTGGGCGGTGACGTGGCCGCCGTGCAGCTCGGCCAGGCGGCGCACCAGGGTCAAGCCGATGCCGAGACCGCCGCGGCTGCGCTCGAGGCTCTCATCGGCCTGGGCGAACAGGTCAAAGACCTGCGGCAGGAAGTGCGGCTCGATGCCGACGCCGTCGTCTTCGACGCGCAGCACGACGAAGTGGCGGCCGCCCCGACTGCGCGACGACGTCGACAGCCGGATTTCGGCGCCCTTGCCCGAGTACTTCGAGGCGTTGTCGATCAGGTTGCAAAAGATCTGGCTCAAGCGCGTGCAGTCGGCGTCGACGGCGAGGCCGGCCTGGATGTCGAGCACCACCGTCTGCTGCTTGGCGTCGAGCCGGGTCTTCAGGGCCTGGGTGGCCTCGACGACGAGGCAGCGGGTGTCGCAGCGCTCTTTCTTCAGCTGGATCTTGTTGCGCGTCATGCGCGAGACATCGAGCAGGTCGTCGATGAGCCGGGCCAGGTGGCGGCTCTGCCGGCTCAGGATGTCGCGCAGCTTGCCGAACAACACGTCGTTGGTGCGGGCCGTGTCGAGCAGCGGCACTGTGCCGGCGATCGCGGCGAGCGGGTTTCGCAGCTCGTGGGCGAGCATGGCCAGGAACTCATCTTTGCGGCGATCGGCGACGACGAGGTCGTCGGCGCGCTGGCGCAGGGCTTCTTCGGCATGCTTCAAGCGCAGCAGCGAGTCGATGGTGGCGATGAGCTCGGGCGGCTCGAAGGGGTGGGTGAGGTAGCCGTCGGCGCCGCTCTCGAGGCCGGCGACCTTGCGCTCGCTCGTCACAAAGGTGGCCGAGGTCTGCAAGACAAAGGTCGAGGCGTTGGTGCGGCTCTTCAACATGCGGCACACCTCGAGGCCGCTGATGTCGGGCAGCTTGATGTCGAGCACGACGAGGTCGGGCTGGGCCACCGCCGCCTTGCGCAGGGCTTCTTCGCCGGTGCCGGCTTCGATGACCTTGAAGCCAGCCATCGAGAGCATGCGGGTCACGAGGTAGCGGGTCTGCTCGTGGTCGTTGACGTTGAGGATGGTGGCGCCGGCGCGCGTGTTCGGGGTCATGCGTCACCCCCGGGCCCGAGCGGGCCTGAAGCGGGAAGCCCGGTTCCGCGATCAGACGTGCCGACGCCGGCTTTCATCAGCGCCTCGCGGATGCGGCCGATGGCGACCTCGCGCGACAGGCTTTGTTTGCTCAAGATGGCCGCGGCTTCGGTCGAGAGGCGCTGGCGCTCGTCGGCGCCGAGGTCCTTCGAGGTGTGGATCAACACCGGGATCTTCCGCGTCTCGGGATCGCCCTTGAGCTCGTCGAGGACCTCAAAGGCGCTCATGCCCGGCATGACGAAGTCGAGAAAGATGACGTCGGGCTTTTCGGCGAGGGCCAGGCGCACGCCCTCGTGCCCGCCGCTGGCTTCGATGACCTTGTAGCTGGTGTCGGCGAGCAGCCGGCGCACCAGGTAACGGCTGACCTCGTCGTCGTCGATGATGAGCACTTTTTCCACCGGGCCGGTGCGGGCCAGCTGCTTCAGCTTCTTGAGCAGCCACTCCTGCTCCATCGGCTTCATCCAGAATTCGTCGGCGCCGAGCGCCCGGGCCTTGTTCTCGCGGTCGGTGACGGTGACGACGAGGATCGGGATGTCGCGCGTCTCGGGTGCCGTCTTCAGCTCGTTCAAGAAGCGCCACGAGGTTTCGCCTTCGAGCATGACGTCGAGCACGACGGCGGCGGGGCGCACCCGGGCCAGGATCGCGCGGGCGTCGTCGATGGAGCGGGCGGCGATGACCTGGAAGCCCGAGCCCTGCAGGTACTTCTCGTAGAGGAACAGCGTCTGGCGATCGTCTTCGACGACGAGCACCGGGGCCCGGGCGGGATCGAGGTTGTTGCCGCGCTCGGTGAGGCTCGACATGTCGCGCACCTCGGGGTGCAGCACGGGGATGGTGCAGCTGAAGGTCGACCCGGTGCCGAGCTCGCTGTCGACCGTGAGCACGCCGCCGAGCAGCTCGGCCAGCCGGCGCGACAACGACAGGCCGAGGCCCGTGCCCTTGACGTCGGCCTGCAGCGGGTTTTCGATCTGGGTGAATTCTTCAAAGACGCGCTCGTGGTTTTCGTCGGCGATGCCGACGCCGGTGTCGCTGACGGAGAAGACGACATTGGGGCCGAGCAGGCGGGCCGAGACCTTGATCTCGCCCCGGGCGGTGAACTTGATCGCGTTGCTCAGCAGGTTGCGCAGCACCTGGCTGACCTTGCCCTCGTCGGTGTGCAGCTTCGGCAAGTCGGCGACGTCGTCAAAGACGATGCGGACTTCGTCGCGCACCTTGAGCGGCCGCACCATGCCCTTGAGCGCCGAAAACAGGCTGGGCACGTCGAACTCGGCGGTGCGCAACCCGATCTTGCCCGACTCCATTTTTGACAGGTCGAGCAGGTCGTCGACGAGCTGCGAGAGCTCAGAGGCCGAACGCAAGACGTAGCCGAGCTGCCGCTCCTGCTCGGGGGTCAGCGGACCGTCGCTGCGGGTCAACAGCAGGCGCACCAGCCCGAGGATCGAGTTCACCGGCGTGCGGAACTCGTGGCTCACGTTGCTGACCACGCGGGACTTCACCTCGGAGGTGCGGCGCAGCGAGTCGGTTTTTTCGTCGAGCTCGGCGTAGAGGGCGAGGATGCCGCGGTTGGTTTCGTCGAGGGATCGATTGAGCTTTTCGGCGACGTGGCGGCCGTTTTCGGCGGCGGCGCGGGCGCCTTGTTCGTGGGCGAGGGCGCGGCCGACTTCTTCGCAGCGCTTGCGCTCGATTGCGTAGCGGATGGCCCGCACCAGCAGCTCGGGCTCGTAGCGGCCTTTGACGAGGTAGTCCTGCGCGCCTTCCTGCACGGCGCGCACGGCGGTGGCTTCGTCGTCGAGCCCGGTGAGCACGACCACGGGCAGGGCGGGCACGACGGCCTTGATCGCGCTCAGCGACGACAGGCCTGTGGCGTCGGGCAACGACAGGTCGAGCAGCACGATGTCGAAGCCGCCGCTTGTCAGCCGGTCGTGGGCGCCGCCCAGCGTCGGCACATGGGCGACGACGAATTCGACGCGGGCCTCGCCGAGGGCCGCCCGCATGAGCTCGGCATCGGCGGGGCTGTCTTCGACGAGGAGGGCACGGATGGCTTCCATGGGGACTTTGCTGGTCGCCCGGCGCAGGCCGGAACGGTGACGAACGGTGGAGAACACGTGCGACGCAGAGATCGCGGCGTGCTTTGCAGCCTCTGTTCCCGGCGCGATCCCCTCCGCCGGCGCATGCGAACGCGCGTCCAGGGTGTG
>JBKJNL010000324.1:0-9094 GCA_046593615.1 Myxococcota bacterium
CCGCCGCGCGGGGGCTGCGCTGGGCGACGCGATCGCCCCGTTGGCAGCGGCTGGCGCGCTGTTTCCCGCGCCGACCCTGCCGCTGCAGATCGGCTGAGCACCACGGCTGACAACCACGGCTGACCTGACGTAGGCCCATGTGGGAGCCCCTGGGACCGCGGTGCGAGCGGACGCGTCGAGCGTGTTGCCCGCCCGAGAGAGACGGCGGACGACGAAGCTTGCTTCCGGACCCCGGGTGTTTGCAGTCTTGCCCTCGATGTCCGCGCACTTGAGGCACTGTTCTTGACCGAGCCGCACACGTTGAGTGTCCGCTTCACGCGGCAGGATGGGCTCGTGGCCCTCGCGGTCGTCGAGCATGGACGAAGCCTGACGCTCGGTCGCGACCTCGGCTGCGACGTGCGGCTCGATGGTCGCAAGGTCTCGCGACGGCACCTGCGCCTCGACAACCGCCCCGACGGCATCATCGTCGTCGCCGACGCCGGCAGCCACAACGGCACCTTTGTCAACGGCGCCCGCGTCGACGACGTCGGCGTCAGCGTGTCGCCCGGCGATCTCGTGGTGGCCGGCGAATGGGAGGGCCGCATCGAGGTGCGCGCCACCGCCGAGCAGCAGCGTCGTCCGCTGCCACCTGCAGCGCCGAACACGATGCCCGCGGTTTCGCCCATGGCGATGCCGGCCGCGCACGACAACACCTTTGAAGGCGTGACCGACCCCGAGGCGCGCAGCGCGCGCTCGGCCCTCGCCGAAGCCGCGATGCAGCCGACGCCGAGCGCGCCGTTTCCGCGGCCGCTGGTGCCGTTCGGCGCGCCCGCCAACGGCGGGCCGAACGATGTTCGCGCGAGCACCCTGCCCCAGGGCGGCTCCCTGATCGCCAACCGGCCCGGGTCGTCGTCGCCAACATCGACGAGCCCGGCGCCGCTCGCGGGAACATCGTCGGGCCAGTCCGGCGGGATGGCTGCGGCGCCACGGCCGACGACGATGGTGCTGCCGATGAGCATGCGCCTCGCCGAGTCGATGGAGCCAAGCCTGACCTCGGGCAAAGACTGGAACTGGGAGGAATCCGCCGCGCCACCTTCGCCTGACAGCGTCCGGACCGCGCGCGTCGACGACAACCCCATCGTCAAGCGGTTCGCCGAGACGTCGACGACGTTGGACTTCCGCGGCCTCTCCGATCTGCCCGTCGACAACCCGACGAGCTCGACGATGACGGGCATGCGTCAGCCGGCGTCGGCAGTCGACGGCATCGCGCTGCGCCTCGTCTTCAAGGTCACCGAGGCCTTGCAGATGACCGACTCGATGGACGACTTCCTGCGCGAGATGAGCGACCAGCTCGCCCAGGCCGCGCGCGCCAAGGGCGTTGTCGTGCTGTTGCCCGACGAGAGCGGCAACCTCGTGCCGCGCGTGGTGAAGCAACGCCGCCCCGACGAAAAGATGCAGCTGTCGCGCACGGTCATCGACTACGTCGTCAACAACAAAGCGGCACTGACCACCGAAGACGCCGCCGCCGACGAACGATTTGCCCGTGGCGAGAGCGTGCTGCGCTTTGATCTGAAGGCCGTGCTCTGCGTCCCGCTGGTGCGCAGGAACGCCGACGGCATCGCTGGCGACGTCGTCGGCGTGCTCTATCTCACCCGTGACCTGCCGTTCTCGAACACCGAGCGCGATCTGGTCGCGGCCCTCGCCCACCTGATCGCGATGGGACTCGAGCGCACGCGCTTGCGCGAGGAGTACGCCACCGCCGAGCGCACCAAACGCTCGCTGGAGCGCTTCCACGCTCCCGACGTCGTGCGCCGCTTGATGATGGAGAGCTCGCAGGGGGTGCACCGCGACGGCTTGTTCCTTGAGCCGCTGACGGCGACGGTGCTGTTCTGCGACCTGGCCGGCTTCACGACCTACTGCGAGGCCCACGAGCCCGAGCAGGTCGGCATGCTCTTGAACTCATATTTGGCGACCATGACCGAGACCGTGTTCGCCCACGGCGGCACCGTCGACAAATTCATCGGCGACGCCGTCATGTGCATCTTTGGCGCGCCCTTCATGACCGACGACGACGCCCTGCGTGGGGTGCGCTGCGCGATCGACATGCGCAAGAATTTCCGGGCCCTCGTGCAGACCGGCGCCGTGGGCGACGACGCCCGCCAGCTCGACGTCCACATCGGGGTGAACACCGGCAAGGTCGTCGCCGGCACCGTCGGCTCACCGCGACGCATGGAGTACACGGCCCTCGGTGACACCGTGAACACCGCCGCCCGCCTCGAGGGCGTCGCCAAGAAGGGCCAGATTGTCCTCGGCACCTTGACGGCGGCGTTGGTGCAGGAACACATCACGCTGCGGGCCATGGGACCGGTCAGCCTCAAGGGCAAGGGCCTTGCCCTCGAGCTGTTCGAAGTCCCCGACGTCTGATCCAGGAGCAGCGCGGGCCGCACGCCGGTGTTGGCCGGAAGGAAAAGCACCGGCAGCACAACCGAGGGGGAGGGGGGAGCCTCTCGCATCGCGCTGCCGGCGGTGGACCGAAGCCCACGATCGTCTTGTTCAGCAGAAGCAGCGCACGACGCAAGCCCAAACCACGCAACTTGGCCGTCATGTGGAACTTTCTCTTCGACGCCCAATGCGGTCATGTGTCCGTTCGGGTCGGGCGGGGGCAAATCGCCACGGGTCGCGGTGTAAGGGCCCCATCGACCCAAAAAGACGACTGCGCAGCGAAGCGTGGGTGCGGCCATTCAACTGCTGGCAAATCGCGCCAACCGTCGAGACCTGCACGACAACAAATGACCTGAAACGGCGTTGCAACCCGGCGTCAGAACCGTTGCTTCGATGTGGACGTCTCCTGCGCCTGATTTGTCATCGGCGCGGCGCGGGGGCACTTTCCGAGCGATCGACCGGGCAGGTGTCGCGTGATCTGTGGACGATGCGGAAACGAGCAATGCCAGTGCCGCAGCGGGTCGCTGCCAGCGGCCGTCACCCTCGCGCCCTGGAACGGGGTCGGCGGACCGGCTGGCCCCGCAGCAGCGTTCGAGGCGACGCCGACGCGTCGGCCGACCGCCCCCGGGTGCCCCGCTCCAGGGCCGCTCGGGCCCGGGGTCCTCACCGGCGGGACCATCGCCGGGCTCGACACCGAAGCCACGGCCCTCGCGCCGCTGCCCAACCGCGACGCCGCGCCCAGGACCGAGCCGTTCCATGCCGCGGTGCTCCGGCATCCGCTCGACGAGCAGACCAGCGATGAGCCCGCCGAGACGACCGCCTCCGGCGTCTTGCCGTCCGACGCCACCGACGTCGGCGGCGCGCCCGAAGGCTCTGTCGACGTCGCCGGTTCCGACGTTGACGTTGCCGAGGCGGGCTCTCCGGCCGCAGCCGATGCCCGACTCGACCCGGCCGCCGATCGCGCCGACGACGACGCCGTCAACGTCCCAGACAACGCCATCAACGTCGCCAGCGGCGGGGAAGCGGCGAACGACGAAGCCCTCGACGTCGACCTGGACGATGATCCGGATCTCGAGCTCGCCGACGAGCAGCCTTGGACGCCGGTGACTGCGCCCCGGACGTCGACACCTCCGGCCCTCGCCATCCCGACGACAGAGCCGTCGCCGTTCGCCGCCCCGCCGCCGCCGCCCTTGCTCGCTGGTGTGCCGCCATCGATGACGCCGCCGGCGCCGGTGACTGACGCACCCGCCCTGACTTCCGCGGTTCCCGTCGTCGCCGTGACGCCGCCCCCGCCTCCCCTCGTGGCGCCGTGGACGCCGTCGGTCGACGTCGACGTCGACGTGGTTGTCGATGAGGCCACCTCCATCGTGGCGATGCCGGTGGTGGGCGAGCTCGCGTCGTTTTCCGCTCCTGCCGCGCCGTCGGCGCCGCCGCCGTTCGTCGTCGACGAACCGGTGGACTGGAACGTCGGTGCCGCCACGGATCGCTTCAACCTCGAAGACATCCTGGCCTCCGAGGCCGACTCGCTCGTGCTCGGCGACGCCGGCGACGTCGTGCAGACCTTCACCATCGAAGCCCGCCCCTCGTCGGGCCGCATGATGGGCATCGGGGCGACGCCACCGCCGGCGCCCATGCAGATTTTCGTGGGCGGTGACGTGGCGCGGCTCCTCGAGGCCGACGTCGTGCTGCGCCGCCGGGCCGACCCGCCGCCGGCTGGCGCGCTCAGCCCCTTCGAGCACTTCGTGATGAAGAACGTCGACGGCGTGCGCACGGTCCTCGAGGTGCAAGAGCACATGCGCCTGTCGGAAAACGACCTGCGCATCGTGCTCGCGCTGCTGCTCGACAAACAGCTCATCGAGCTCGGCGGACCCATGCCGACCGCTCCGCCGCCTGCGCAAGCGGGCGGTGCCGAGGTCGAGTCGCCGTGGACGTTGCCCGCCGAAGCCATGGCGCTGGCACCCATGCCGGCGACGCCGTCGCTGATGTTTGCGCTGCCCGATTTGCCCATCGATGTGCCGATGGATCTGGCACCGACGTTGCCGGGCGAAGAGATCGCGCTGGCACCCATGCAAGCGACGCCGTCGCTGATCTTCGCCCTGCCCGATCTCCCCATCGATCCACCGCAGCTGTCGGCGTTCGACGAGCCGTCTCCGCTGGGCTCGTTCGTCGAGCCGCCGCCGCCGCTGTCGGCGTCGTTTTCGCCCGCGTTCGCGCCGTCGCCGGCGTTTCCGATCGCGCCGGCGTTCACGTCCGCGACGAGCAAGCAGTCGGCGACCGTCACCAGCGCGCCGTCGTCGTTGCCGTCGTCAGCCTGGGCGTTTTCGTCGCCGGCGAGCGGACCGGTGGCGGCCGGGTTCACGATGTCGGCGTCGCCCACGCCGTCGGCGTTTGCGTCGGCGTTTGCGGCGCCGCCCGCGGATCCTGGCGCGCCGCCGTCGCTTTCGTCGTCGTCGCCGGCGTTCCCGGCCACCGCATTTCCGTCGTCGGCGTCCCCGGCATTCACCGCATTGCCCGGCCCGACGTCAGCGCCGCGCACGCTGCCCCTGCCCGGTCAGGCACCCGCCGCCCCGCCGAGACCAAACGCGAGCGTCGGCAACAGCACGCTGCGCGCCGGGCTGCTCATCGCCGGTGACCACACCAAAGCGGCCGCGCTGCACGCGCAATGCATCCGCGAGCTGAAGAACGGCACCATCGAGCGCGCCCACCAGTTGGCGCGGCAAGCGCTCAACGCCGCGCCCGACATGACGCTCTACCAGGACACCCTCAGCGAGTGGCCGCAGTTCGTCGCCGCCCACCGCACGCCTGACGACGTGCGGGCCCGGGCCCAGGCCGTCATCGCCGAAGAAGCCGGCGACTTCGACAAGGCCCTCACGCTGCTGCAGCAGGCGGTGCAGACGAACCCGAAGAACGCGTCGGCCTGGAACCGCCTCGCCGTGCTTCTGGCCATGCGCAAGAACGACATCAACGGCGCCCTCGAAGCCGCGCAAAAAGCTGTCGAGCTCGTGCCCGACGACGCCACCTACCTGAGCAACTTCACCAAGTTCGCGGCCCTGGCCGAAAAGCGTGGTGGGCTCGATCAGAAGGGCCGCGGGCTGTGGAACCGACTGCTCGGCAAATAGGCGCGGATTCCCGCCACCCATCCAGGCGACGCCATTACAGCGACAAGCGCCACACCTCTTGTGCAACTGCGAAGTCGTCGTCGAGCTCGTCATCGATGCCGACCAACTCTGAGCTGAAGCGCGCGACCTCGCCAAGGCACTCGTGCACGAAGTGGTGGCTCACCTGCTGGACGTCGCCGGCCAGCAGCGTGCGCTGGAAGCGGACCGTGACCCGCAGCGTGTTTTCGAGGATGAGGTCGGGGAGGATCATCGTGCCCTGGCCGGTGACTTCGACCTCGGTGACGTCGATGAACGCCGTGGGAATGCCGGTCAGCAGCGCGTTCGACGCCCGCGACGACGACGACGCCGACACACCGAGCCGCAGGGGAAACGGATAGAGCACCGTGGGCTCGTCGT
This sequence comes from Myxococcota bacterium, assembly GCA_046593615.1. GTDB lineage: Bacteria > Myxococcota > UBA727 > UBA727 > VGSZ01 > VGSZ01. The sequence goes on from JBKJNL010000324.1 coordinate 5,937, forward strand.
AGACGACGCGGGTCTGGCCTTCGGCCGGCGCTTCGTCTTTGCTCGCCGCGCCCAGCAGCTCCCAGCTGTCGGCGGTGACGACGAGGGGACCGAGCTGTGAGTTGCCCGGCACGAGCGGTGCCGCGAAGTCGGCGCCGGGGAACAGGTCCTCGAACCACTGCCCTTCCATGCTCTCGGCGGTGAGCTCGCCGATGGGCTGGGCCTCGGGCGCCGGCGTGCTGAGGTCCCAGGTGGTGACGCCGTCTTTGACGACCCCGGCGACGTCGACGGGGATGTTCTGGCCGACGCGCACGCGGGCGGCGACGCCGGTGACGACCGGCAGCTCGGCGATGTCGATGATGCCGTCGTTGTTGGGGCGGCAGTCGGGCACCTGCACCGCCGGCACGAACTCGTCGGCGTCGTCGGGCAGCGGCGCCGGATCGCAGGCCACGGCGGCGGCACAACAGGCGATGGTGCAAGCGCACAAAGCCAGGGCGGCGCGAGACGAACGGAGCTCAGAGCGCATAGGCCAACCTCAACAAGAGCATGCCGGCCGGCCCGGGTGCTGCGCCGCCGCGGGCGCCGAGGCCCCCGAGCGGAACCAGCAGACCGGCGTCGAGGCGCAGGGAGAACGAGTCGTAGGGGACGACGACGGCGCCGTCGACCTCGATGCCGAGGGGGTTTGTGCCGCCGGGCGCGGAGCCGGCGTCGAGGGCGTGGCTGTAGATGACGTTGCCCTCGATCTTCAGACCTTTCCAGGTCTCTTGTGCAGGCGCGAAGGTCACGTGTGCGCGTGCAAAAGCGGCCTCGCTGACGCCGCCGAGCAGGGTGCGCCACAGGATCAGGTCGACGCGGTGGAGCGGGTGCAGCCGAAACGCGTTCTGTTGGTGGTCGCGCTTGCCGTCGATCTGCGGACCAAAGACGTCGCCGGGCTGGGCGCCGGCGAACGAGGTCGGCGCTGGCAACGGCAGGCCCGGCGCCGAATCCGACGACGCGGCGCCGGCTTCGAGCAGCACGGTCAGGAAGTCGCGATCGGGCAGCGGCTGGAACTCGACGACGACGTCGCCGCCCCAGGGCATGCCGGTGACCGGCTGGCGCAGGGTCACGCCGGAAAACGGCGACGGGTTGTCGATCTGAAAGGCCGACCCGACCACTTCGGTCTCGATGCGCAGCCGGGGCAGCACCACGCGCAGCCAGCCGTCGAGCAAGCCGGCGCGGTAGCCGCGCACGACGACGGCGTCGGGGTCGAGCCCGAGCTGCTCGTCAAAGGCGGCGTAGTAGCCGGGGACGTCGTGCGTCTGCCACTCGACGCTGGCGGCGACGCCGTAGTCGACGACGAGGCCGCCGTCCTTCGACCCTGGGTCGTCGCGCAACATCGCGACCTCCCACGGCGAGCGGAACTTCAAGAACGCCAGGCTGACCGACTGCTCGGAGACCAGCAGCGAGCGGGGCTGGGGCCCGAGGCCCGGCAGCACCTGACCCGACGGCCCGCTGGCGCCGACGTCGTAGGCCGCGCTGACGATGTGCCCGAGGATCGGCAGCGTAAACGCCACGCGGTCGGCGCGGTCGCCCAGGTCGTCGTCGACGTCGGCGCCGTCGTTGGCGGCGATGCCGAGGCCGAAGTGCGAGGGCATGCGTCCGGCGGCGATCACGCCGAAGGGCAGAAGCACCTCGCCCATCGCGGTGCGCACGCGAAACGCGCCGTCGACGGCCGAGAGCGGCTCTTGAAACGGCGACGCGGCCACCAGCGACGGCTCACCGCCAAAGGGCGTGAAGCGCGGCCGCGACCCGAGGGCGACGTTGTCGAGCAGGTCGATCTCGAGAAAGATGCGCCCGCTGTCGCCGAGGAAAAACGACGGCGCGAGGCGCACGCGCATGTCGCTGCCGGTGGTCAGGTCGAGGGGCGTGATGCCGGCCGGCCACAAGACGCTGCCGTCAGACGATGGCCCGCGGTCGAGGTCGAAGTTGCTGTCAAGGCTGGTGCGCAGGCGCAGGTGGCCGTGAAAGACGACGACCTCATCGGGCTTCTTTTCGCGCCACAGCTCGAGGGGATCTCCCATGCCGGTGCGGGCCTGTGCTGCGGTTGCACACAGGCTGGCGAGGGCCGCGACCATGATTGTGCGGACGCACAACGTGCGGGTCATGGCGTCACCGCGGCGCCATCGTCGTCGTCATCAGCCGCCGTGCGCGGAACCAGGGCGGGCGCGGGTCGTGACGGGGCCCGCGACGCAGCGGCGCTGGATGTCGCGCCGGGTGTCGTGGCGTCGGCCTCCTGCAACACCTGGTGCAGAGCGCCGATCACGACCGAGGGGCGCTCCCAGCTGGCGACGTGGCCGCAGTCGGGGATGACCGTGAGCGGGGCGTCGAGGGCTGCGCTCAGCGCGCGTCCCTGGCGCAGCGGCGTGACCTTGTCGTTGTCGCCCCAGACGATGGCCCGCGGCAGGTCTTTCACGGCCGCGGCGTAGCCGCCTTCGACGGCGCCGTAGTCCATGGCGCGCACGGTCTCGAGCTGGGCAAAGGTGCTGCCGGGGCGGGCCTGCAGCGCGCGCACCTCGTCGAGCACCCGGGCGCTCGCGAAGCGCTGGCCGTCGTGGAACGCGAGCAGGTACTTCTCGCCGGGCATCTCGGTGAACAGCGTGCTGAAGATGAATTCACCGAGCGCCGGGGTGCGGGCGACGCGGAAGCTCGACGGCACCTGGGACTCAAGGGCAAAGGCGTCGACCAGCACCAGGCCGGCGACGCGGGGCTGGTCTTGCAAGATCATGCGCAGCGCGACGCCGCCGCCGTAGCTGTGGCCCGCGACCACCGCGCGCTCGATGCCGAGGGCGGTCATGACGGCGAGGGCGTCGTCGGCGTGTTTGGCAGGCCCGTACGCGCCGCCGCTGCGCTCGCTGTGGCCGAAGCCCTTCTGGTCGAAGCTGACGACGACGCGGTCGTCGTCGAGGCCGTCTTGCACCTTGTTCCAGGTGTCGAGCCGCGATCCGAAGCCGTGCAGCAACAACACCGGCGTCTTCTTGCTGTCGGCCGGTCCGGTCTGCTTCACGCGCAACCAGGCGTCGCCGACGTCGACGAACGTGAAGCCGGCTTCTTCGGGGGCTTCGCGCTGGTGCGCGCCGGCCGTCACGCAGCCGATGTTGCGCTCGCAGCATCGCTGCTGTGCGCTTGCAACATCGGCTGCG
>JBKJNL010000519.1:0-2518 GCA_046593615.1 Myxococcota bacterium
CGCCGAACGCGGCGAACGCCAGGGCGCTGCCGATCAGGGGGAGTGCTGCGGCCAGGGCCAGCTGCTCGCCCGCGGCGGCGCCCGCCCCGACGTCGGCCAGTGCCCGCAGGTTCGGCACCGGGGTCGTGACCACGTCGAGCACGGTGCGCAGCGGCTTGTTGGCCGTCCACATGAGCATCGTGTTCTTTTCGCTGACCGCGATGCCGAGAATGTAGATTCCCAGGCCCGATCCTGCCGAGAGCGCTGCTGAACGAAACAGGGCACCGACCACCAACATCACTGCATAGATGGCCAGGAAGCCGATGGTCGCCATGGCCGCACCCGCGAGGGGCGCCACCGTCACCATCTCGGCCTTTGCGAACAGCACCAGCGACACGCCGCCGACCGCGACCGCCGTGGCCAGGGCGCAGATCGCCGCGACGCCGAGGTAGATGCCGACGACGAGCTCGGAGCGGCGCACCGGCAGGGCCAGCAACAGCTCGACGCGGCCGGGCTGCAACAAGCGCGGCGCGATGTCGGCGGTGGCGACGATGCCGAACAGCAAGCCGAAGTAGAACGTGACCCAGGCCAGCGCCTGAAACGCCGGCCGCAAAAACACATCGACGGGGATGATGCTGCTGCCGGCGGCTTTGCCGAACAGCCGCGATCCGGCCAGGGCGCCGTCGACGACCTCGAGGTCGAGGGAGAACACCAGCAGCAGCAGGAACAGGGCGATGATCGCGAAGAGGCCGATCATGAACCTGCTCGCGAACGCCTCTTTCAAGACGTCGCGGGCGACGTTGACGGCGTTCATGCGGCCCCCTTCTGCGTCGGCGCTTTCTGGGACGGCGGCTCCGCACCAGGGATCACGAAGCTGTTGGTCGACTCGGCGAGCACCGTCTCGAGGGCCACCAGCTCGGCGGCGACGGCGACGACGACCAGTCCTTCGCCCAGGGCCGCGTGCAGCGCTTTCGAGAGCACGGCAGCGTCGGAGCCCGAGAAGCTGGCCACGACGACGTCGCCGGTTTCGTCTTCGTCGGCGGTGACGTGGAAGCCGTTTTCGATGGCGATCTGCACCGCGTCTTCGGTCCGCTGGAACTTCACCTGGAACGCGTCCTTTTTCTGCAACACCGACAGCGGCCCGGCCCGCACCACGCGACCGCGGTGGAGCACGGCGACGTGATCACAGATGCGCTCGGTCTCGGCGAGCAGGTGGGAATTCAAGAACACCGTGGCCCCGGCGCGCGCGACCTCGAGGATGACCTCGCGGATCTGTTGGCGGCCGAGGGGGTCGATGCCGTCGGTGGGCTCGTCGAGCACCAGCAGCTCGGGCGTGCCGACCAGCGCGGCCGCGAGCCCGGTGCGTTGGCGCATGCCCTTGGAGTAGCCGCCGGTGGCCCGCTTCCAGGCTGCTTCTTCGAGGCCCACGCGGGCCAGCAGGTCGGCGGATTCGGCCCGCGATCGCGCCGGCGGAATGCCCTTCAAGCGCCCGACGCTCTCGAGGAACGACAGCGCCGAAAAGGACGGCGGGATGGTCAGCCGCTCGGGCAGGTAGCCGATGCGCTGGCGCACAGCGACGTCGTCGGGGTCGCCGCCGAGCACGCGGACCTCGCCCGCGTCTTTTTTGCAGATGCCGAGCAGCATCTTGATGAACGTGGTCTTGCCGGCTCCGTTCTGGCCGATGAGGCCGAAGCGGGCGCCGCGGGGCACGACGAGGTCGATGCCGTCGCAGGCGACGATGCCGTTGAAGCGCTTGCGCAATCCCTGGGAAACGACGGCGTCGGACATGATGAGAGACTCTATATGTCGTTTGGACGAGGTCCGGCGCGCGTCGTGCGGGCCTCGATCTCGCCGAGGTGGAGACCCGTGGCCGTCGACCGCCCAGAGACAACCGACGAAGCTGGGCCCGACCTGTTGGCGTCGTCGGCGTCGGTGCCGCTGGCGCAGCCTGGGGCGCTGTCGAGCGCGCCGCTCGCGGCCCCGTGGGCGCGGGTGGTGCCGTGGGCCCTCGTGTCCTTCGGCAGTGCGCTGGTCGGCGGCATGGCCTGGTCCGTCGACGCCGTCCCCGTCGCCGTCGTCGCCGGCGTCATCGCTGGCACCGCCGCGGCCCGTGCGCTCTTGACCCGCCGGCGGCGCGTGTTGCTGTCGGGTGACAGGCTCGTCGAAGAAGGCCTCGTTGCCACCACGGTGCTGAAGCTTTCCGAGGTCACGAGCATCAGCGCTGGCGGCGTGATGTCGACGTCGCCGCCGCTGTCGCCCGATCGCCTGACCTACCGCGGGCCGAGCGGCGCCATTGCCTTTGCCGGCCTGTCACCAGACGGCGCGCGGTCGTTGTCGCGGGCCGTCCTCGCCGTCGACGGGCCGCGGCTCGTGCAGGGCTTCGTCGACACCCTCGCGCGCGGCGGCTCCATCGCCTTTGGTCGCCAGCTCAAGGCCACGTCTGAGGGCCTCAGCAACGGCCCGCTGTCGTTGTCGTGGGACGAGATCGAGCGCGTCGATGCCAACCCCCTCGGCGTGCGCATCTTTGCTGTCGACCGCC
>JBKJNL010000679.1:0-2656 GCA_046593615.1 Myxococcota bacterium
CCAAGAAGCTCGTGCTCGATCGCCTCGACTTCAACGAGGCCGACGGCGTCGAGCCCTTCGAGCTGCGCGAGCTGGTGTTCTCGGTGGCCGCCGCGGCCCTGCCCACCGAGGGCCGCCTGCTGGTCGAGGAGTGGTCGCACAAAGAGATTCAAGCGCTGCTGCTGCGGGCCACCGAGGTCACCGTCGACGTCGACGCCACCCCCGCCCAGCTGCGCCGCCTGCTGCGCGCCCTCAAGCTGCACCAGCTGCTGTTTCGCGTGCCCACAGACGCCGGCGACTCCCACGCCGGGCTCGTGCGCCTGGTGATCGACGGGCCCATGGGACTGTTCGCGTCGTCGACGCGCTACGGAATGAAGTTGGCCCTGCTGCTGCCCCACATCCTCGCCTGCCGGCACCACCGCCTCGAGGCCCAGGTGCAGCTGCGCAAAGCCGGAAAGCTCGAGCCCTTCGTTGTGAAGGGCGCCGGCAACGGTGGCGACGTCGACGAAGCCCTGTCGCCCCTCGTGCAGGCTCTGGTCGACGAGCTGCCCGGGCTCTTGCCGGGTTGCCTGGTGGCGCCGTCGTCGGAGCTGCTGCCCGTGGCCGGCCACGGCGCTCTCGTGCCCGACGTCGTCATCAGCGACGAGCAGGGACGCCGGGCCTACGTCGAGGTCCTCGGCTTCTGGTCGCGGCCGGCGGTGTGGCACCGGGTCGAGCTCGTCGAGCAGGGGCTGTTGCCGTCGCCGGTGGTCTTCTGCTTCTCCGAACGCCTGCGCGTAAGCGAAGAGGCCATCGACGCCTCGGTGATGGGCGGCGTCGCCGGCCACGGTGCGCTGCTGGCCTTCAAGGGCGCGCTGTCGGCGAAGCGGGTGGCCGAGAAGCTGGCGACGTTGATGGCGCAGCTGCCAGCGCCCCCGACGCCGACGCCGAAGCCGACGCCGACGACGGCACAGACGACGCCAAAGACGATGACGACCAAGACGAAGTCGACGACCAAAACGGCGGCGCCAAAACGAAACACCCGCTCAGAATGAGCGGGTGCGACCGAAGCGAAGACCGAAGTGGGTGGGATGGAGGAGGGTGTCTCGCTGCGGGTACCGACACCATGAGCACGCTCGATGCCAGCTCCGACGAAGCCGCCGGCGTCGCATCCGGGAGCGCTGACGCTGCGGTGCTCCACGGCTTGTGCAGGCGTTGCGCAAGTGCGCGCTGGCCGTTGGGGGCTTTGTGAACGAGGTGCGCAATCCGCTCCGGCGTCCCACGAAAACGAGGCCCGTTCGGGCCTCGCGTTCACAACCCGTCACAAGCCGCGTCGGGTGCGGCGGCTACTCGATCATGCCCTGCTTGAGCTTCTCGAAGACCGGGTTGCCGTGCAGGTTCTTCAGGTCGCTGTCGGTGTTCAGGGTCTTCAGATCGATGTATCCATTCAGCACTGCGAGCTTGAGATACGACAGGGCATCTTCGACTTTGTTTTGCACGGCGTAGATGCAGGCCATGTTGTAATAGACGTCGCGATTGGCGGGGTCGGCCTCGAGGGCCAACTTGTATTGTTCAAAGGCCTCGTCGTACCGCTCGCGCAAGAAATACGTGATGCCGACGCAGGTATACCCTTGTGAGAATTGCGGGTCGATCTTGACTGCTTCTTGACAGCGTTTGCGGGCCTCTTCGGCTTCGCCGCTCATGATCATCGGCATCGCCTCTTTGGCCAGGGCCTCGGCCTTGCCGCGATCGGCCACCGGCGGTCGCGGCGGCGGCGGCTTGCCACCCGCCTTGCGCAACACGACCGCGTCGCCGTTGAGCGGTGTCTTGCAGCCCTTGGACTCGAGGTGGACGGTGCCCGACAGCAGACCGCCGCCCCGGGTCACCAGCAGGATGATGTCGCCGTCGATGGGGCCGGCGCAGTTCTCGGCGATGATCTTGCAGCCCTTGAACGTGCCGGCCACCGACTCGTCGAGGCGGAAGCCGTTGAGCACCACCGTGCCCTTGCGAAAGCCGCAGAGGTTGGTCGGATCGAGCACGCTGCCCGCGACCGTTCCGTCAGGTGTCTCCTTGATGGCCAGGTTGCCGAGCGGCGAGCTGAAGGTGCCCGCCAACGGCGCGGCCCACGACGACACGGCGGTCAACAACGGCAAACCCACGGCGCACAACAACGACAAACGCAGCATCCAGACACCTCACACCGCAGACGACAGCGACGTCACCGCTGTTCACCGCCGCGAGCACCGCCCGAAAAGACGACCCGCGACACCAGCTGGAAAAGACCCGCGGGCTCGTGCTCCCCGCGCTTGTTCGACGTCGGCAGTCTGGACTACGGTGGCCCTCCTCGTCGAGGCCATGCATCTTGAAGCGACGTGTTGATGTCACCGTCATGGGAATGCCGCTCTCGGTCCGCACCGAGCGCGACGACGCCTGGATGCATGGTCTGGCTTCACAGGTGGGCCGCCGCCTCGAAGAGCTCAAGCGCGGCGCCAAGAACGCCTCGGCCCAACAGCTCGCTGTCTTGCTGGCCTTGAACATGGCCGAAGAGCTCCAGCTCGAGCGCGAGAAGCACGTCGAGCTGCAGGCCCTGGCGCAGGCTTCGTTGCAGCGCGTGCGCGGCGCCCTCGCCGCCCTCGAAGAAGTCGACGACGACGCCCACGATGGTGACGACGACGACGAAGACGAAGAAGAAGTCGAC
>JBKJNL010000490.1:0-6503 GCA_046593615.1 Myxococcota bacterium
CAAGATCGCGACAACCACGACGACGACGACGACCCGCTCGCGGTCGACGCCGGCCCCAAGCGCCATGACCCGCAAGCTGCGCTACCGACGCCTCATCACCTCGGCGCCCCTGCCACAGACCCTCCGCGCCGCTGGCCTCGCGCACGACGCCGCGGCGTTCACCGGCAACCGCGTGCTGGTCTTCAACCTCGGCTTCAACAGCAAGGGCCGCGACGACGTCCACTGGGTCTACTTCGCCGACCCGGCCCTGCCCTTCTACCGCGTCGGTTTCTACGACAACATTTTCGGCGACGACCGCATGTCCCTCTATGTCGAGACCGGTCTCCCATCGGGCGAGCCCGGCGAGGTGGTCGACGTCGAAGGCTGGCGCAGCAAGGTCATGACGGGCCTGTCAAACGCCGGAATCATCACATCACAAAACCTGGTGTCCTGGCACTCCGTTTTGATGGACCCCGCCTACGCCCACATCACGCCGCACAGCCAGGCCGAGGCCGCGCGCACCCGCGCGTTGCTGGCCGCCCACGACGTCCACAGCGTCGGCCGCTACGGCGCCTGGACCTACTGCAGCATCGAAGACAACCTGGTCGAGGCCCGGGCCCTGGCGCTGCGGTTGTCCGGCGAGCGGGCGCAACCACCGCCCCCAGCACCTCGCTGAGCGACCCCGGACCGGCCGAAGCACGACGCCGCTCGCGAGGCCCGGCGTGACCCGATAGAACGGTCGAATGTTCGCGCTGATCGCCGCCAGCACGCAGCTGCTGGCGTTGTTGTTGACCGCCACCGTCGCCTGCGACGTCGTGCACGCGCTGCTGCACGCGGCCCAGCACACGCGCGTCAAGCCGTTGTTGTGGGCGGCGTCGCTGCACCAGTGCCACCACGACTTCCTCGATCGCGCGCTGCAGTTCCACGACACGCGCCTATGGAAGAACCTCGCCTGCCACCAGCTCCCCGAGCTCGGCATGCGTTGCTTGATCCTCAGCGGCGCGAGCGCGTTGATGGGCGTGTCGCCGGCGGTGACGGCGGCGGCGCTGTCGTGGTGCCTCATCGAGTTCGTGCTCATCGTCGCCGCCCGCGGCCGCGACCTGTTCCACCCGACGGCGCGCCCCCTCAAGGCCCCGCGCTCCAGCATCTTTGTCGACGACGCCTACCACGGCCTGCACCACGCCTTTCCCGACCACTTCCTGTCGGCCCACGTGCAGGTGCTCGACCGCCTCTTCGGACGCCTGCTGCCCCTGCGCGGTCGCAACGTCGTCGTCGTCGGCGGCTCCGCCTACTGCGGCGCGCTCGCCCGGGCCTTGACCGACGACGGCGCCCGCGTCGCCCGCGTCGACGCCAGCGACGTGAGCGACGAGGCCTTGCGCGACGCCGACATCGTCGTCTGCGGCCACGGCGCCGGCGCCCGCGGCGACTTCGCCTACGAGGTGCTGCTCACACGCGCGCAGCGGCTGCACGGCGAACGCCCCTTGCCCCTCGAGGTCTGGACCGTCGGCGACGACGACGCCTGGGACGCCCGCTGGCCCCTGCTCGTCGACGAGCGCACGACCCTGCGCCGCCTGTCGCGGGGCCCGCAGCTGGGCGCAAAAACGACGCTGGCTTTGTTGAAGCGCGGTCGTCGCCGGGTCTGAGACCGGTTCAACGCTCAGCCCTCAGCCCTCAGCTGGCAGCGGAGGCAGCGCGGCCGGCGTCGAGCACAACCATTGTCCGCCGCTGCGCACCCACTTCTCGGGCAACACCGCGGTGCGCACCGACATGCTGTCGCGCTCGACAAAGGTCACGGTGACGATGACGTCGGCGGTGTCGCCGCCTTCGCCGATGGCCAGGCCGGTGACTTCGATGTCTTGCAGCTCGATGGTGCCCAGGCGCGTGGCCCACGACGTCAAAAAGGCGCCGCGCATCTCGGGCGTCACGCGCATCGCGGCGTTCTCGAGGCGTCCCCAGCGCAAGTCGATGTGGTGCTTGGCGCTGGCCTCTTGCAGGTCATCGCGGGTGTTGCCGAGCGCACCGCAGCCCGTCGAAAGCACAAGCACAAGCGCGAGCAGCGAGCCCCGCGTCATGACGGCGTCGTCGTCGTCGAAGCCGCCAACGTCGACGCCGACCCGGTCGAAGCCGGCGCAACAACGCTCTGCTCGACCACCGGCAGGGCCTCTTCGCTGAAGAACGAGACCAGGCCGGCGAACGAGGCGTAGACGGCGGTGATGTGGGCCTGCAGGGCGGCGCGGTCGACGACGGAGATGCCGTCGCCGGCGTTCACGCGCTGCTCGAGCACGCGCAGCTTGTCGCGCATCATCGTGATCTTGCCGAGGAGGGCTTCGACGGGAACCTCCTTGGGTTGCAGGCCGTCTTCGCGGGGCACGAGGGTCAACACCAGCTGCTCAACGGGCAGCAGGTGGGCGCCGGGCGTGAGACCGAGGGCGCGCAAGGCTTCGCGAGCGGCCTTTGCCGAGAGCGGGGCTTCGACGTCAGCCATCAGCCGACCGGAGGAGCGACCGGCGCTCCGCTCTCGGCGAAGTAGATGGCGATGGCCAGGGCGATGGCCGAGACCACAAGCACGACGACGAGGTGGCGGCCGACGCCGGTGGGCCGCGGCAGGCGCGTGCCGAACATCGAGCGCTCGGCGGGAACGAGCTGGTCGTGCATGGGGTCCTGGCTCATGCAGGGGCAATACACCCGGCGACATCGGCTGTCCCGCGGCGGAACCCTGACCCACCGCCCTGATCGACGGGATCACGCGGCTGTCGGGGATCGGGAACCGATCCGCGGCCGGCGATGTCCTACTTGTGTGGGCTTCCCTTCCTGCGGTCGACTCGCTTCGTGCGACCCTGACGCAACGTGTTGAGAACTCTGAAGAATCTGGGTCGTTTCTGACGATCGGCATTGACGAAGCGACTGGATGACTTGAAACCGCGCCACGGCCTCCAAAGGGCACGTGAGGCGCCTCTCTTCTCCCTCGGGGGATTTCGCGCGCAGCCGCTGCGGCGGAGTGCGGAAGGAACAAAAGCCATGGCCGAACCCAAGCCCTCCATCAGCCTCACCATCGCCCTCAAAGACGGCACCACCAAGGTGCTCGAGTTCAACACCAACGACCCGATCATGGTGGGCTCGGGCGCCTCGTCGCACGTCAAGCTCGAGGGCGACGACGTCTCCTCGCTGCACTGCATGCTGAAGCCGCGCGACGGCAAGGTCTACGTGCTCGACCTCGGCTCCGACGAAGGCACCGAGCTGAACGGCAAAGAGCTCAAGGGCGAGACCGCCCTCGACGACGGCGACATCGTCACCGTCGGCAAGGCCCGCCTGACGGTCCACTTCGGCGGCGACCTGCTGGCACCCACTGTCCCCATCCGCCGCTCGGTGGGCCTCGTCGGCCATGGCACGCCCAACGACGAAGCCACGGTGCCGCTGCGCGAAGTCACGGCGCCGGCGCCGTCGCCGAACATCGTCGTCGCAAAAGCGACGCCGCGGGCGCCGGAAAAAGATCCGCCGAAAAAGGCCGACGTTCAGGTCAAGAAGATCGAGCCCCAGAAGCCTGCCGAGATGGCCCCCGAAAAAGTGGAGACGAAGAAGGTGGACAAGAAGGAAGAGCCCAAGGTCGCGGCCAAGGCTGACCACACCGAGGTCGTGCGCGAGCGCAAGGCGCCGCTCCCCCCGACACAGTCGGCGACCTCGATGGAGCCACGTGTGCGCCAGCAGCGCGACGTCTCGCAGTCGGGCTTCAAGCTCGGCAAGACCGCCGACCACCGCGCGGTGCGCAAGATCGGCGACGCCGACGGCAAGGCCGCCACGCTGGCCCCGGTGCTCTCGCGCGAGTTCAAGCCCACCGACAAGCGCGACGTCGACGTCACCGCCATCTGGGGCGGCACCGTCATCGGCGTGGCCCGCGCCTCGGTCGGCAAGGCCGTGACCATCGGCGACAGCCCCCACGCCAGCTTCCGCCTCTCGCACCCGGCGATCCCGGCGCCGACCTACCCCCTCGTCACGGTCAACGCCAACGGCGCCACCGTTCAGGCCGCTTCGGGCATGGAGGTCTTCGTCGACGACCGCCCCGCTTCAGGCCAGGTCACCCTCGAGCCCGGCCAGCGCGTCCGCGTCGTCGTCGGCCCCATCGAGCTGGTCATCCAGTATTCCAAGAAGTCGCCGCTGGCCTTGATGGGCCTCGCCGAGCTCCTCGACGTTTTCTACACAAAGATCCTCGCCGTCGCGCTCATCGTGCAGATGGGCCTGATCGTCGCGCTGTTGATCACGCCCATCCTGCCCGGCCTCGACGACGACGACCTCTTCAAGAACCAGGCTGAGTTCACCAAGCTGATCCTCGCGGCCCAGGAAAAGAAGAAGGAAAAGAAGGAAGACCTGTCCGGCAAAAAGGCCGCAAAGGCCAAGGACGACGCCGGCGTGTTCGGCAAGAAAGACAAGCCCAAAGAAGACAAGATGGCTTCCAAGAAGGGCGCTCCCACTGTCGACAAAGACAAGCGCGAAGAAGACCGCAAAATTGCCATGGACGCCCTGGCCGCCCTCGGCCTCAAGGGCCCCGAAGGCGCTGTCTCCAACGTCTTTGGCCCCGGCGGCCTCGGCTCGGGCGTGAACAACGCCCTCGGCGGCCTCAAAGGCGCGTCCATGGGCGACGCCGGCGGCGCCGGCGGCCTCGGCTCCCGCGGAACGGGCGCCGGCGGCGGCGGCACCGGCCTCGGCATCGGCGGCCTCGGCTCCGGCACCGGCCGTGGCTCCGGCGGCAACGGCAACATCGACCTCGGCGGCCGCGGCAAGGGCACGACCAAGATCATCCCGGGTAAAATCATCTATGAAGGCGGCCTGAGCCGCGAAGAAATCCAGCGCGTGATTTCGCGTGTCATGAGCCAGATCAAATACTGCTACGAGAAAGAGCTCAACAAGGATCCGAACCTCGAGGGCAAGCTCGTGATGTTCTGGCTCATCTCCGGCTCGGGTGATGTGACGACGGCGTCGGCCTCGCAGAACACCTTTTCCGGTGCAGCGGCCCCGCCCATCGAGCAGTGCGTCACGCGCATCATCCAGCGGCTGAAGTTCCCCACGCCCAAGGGCGGCGGCGTCGTCAACGTGACGTACCCGTTCGTCTTTGCGGCCTCGGGCGGTTAAAGGCCGTCGGTCGAGTCTCTTGACGCGCAGAACGGGCCCCTCGCGGGGCCCGTTCTCATTCGTCGGACGTGGGGCGTTGCTGCCCGCTCTGCAGCTTGTTGGCCTACGCCCGCTTCTTTGGTTTGGGCGCCGGCTTGAAGACGATGTCGGCGACCTGGGCGCTCGAAATTCTCACATCAACTGGCTTGTCCCTGGAATTTTCGTGCGCGTGGTTTGACCAGACGCAGACCGTTCCATCCGCACCATGCGCAAACACCCAGGTGTCGAGGGCTCGGGCGGCCGCCGAGAACGTGCCTTCCGCGCAGGCGATCCCGACGAGCGCGAAGGGCACCAGGCTCTTGTCTTCGGGCAAACGCACGAGGGGGCGCTCGGCATCAGGGATCGCCGACCAATCAAAAGGAATGGCCGTCCAGCTGCCGCCTTCGAGCCCGACTTTCCAATCTTTCCGAACCTGAATCTTGCTGTTTTGGAGATGCTGCGCGAGGAAGGTTCTTGTGTGTTCCATTGCGCCGGGTTCTAGCGCATCCAGCGCCGCGACGCACGCGCGGGTCGGGCGCAGCTGGCCGATGTCGTCGCTCGCTGGGGTCGGTGTCGGTTCGATGGCCTTCCTGGCGATCATTGACTGTGAGATCGACCGGGAGACCATCAGTCCCCGACCCCGACCCGCCCGGTTCAAACGAGCTGCGGCGGCAACCAAGCAGAAACGATCGACACGCCAGCTGGTCCAAAGCCAAAGCAGCCGACCTCGCCCTCAAGCCCCGCACGGCGTGGTCGGGCCGAGCAAAGAACAAGAAACGCGGGATTTGCGCGGCGGCCTCGGCTTCGGTGTAGAACGCAGAACAGAATTTCCGCTGAGGTAACCGGCAATGGCCAAACGGGTCCTGATCGTCGACGACGCTGTGTTCATGCGAGACATGATCAAGGACATTTTTTCCGGCGGAGAATACGAGATCGTCGGCGAGGCTGTTCACGGCGTCGAAGCCGTCGACAAGTACAAAGAGCTCCGCCCCGACCTCGTCACGATGGACATCGTGATGCCCTTCAAGAGCGGCATCGAGGCCACGAAAGAGATCCTCGCGTTCGACGACAAGGCCTGCATCGTCATGTGCTCGGCCCTCGGCCAGGAGTCGCTGGTGATGGAAGCGATCGAGGCCGGCGCCGCCGACTTCATCGTCAAGCCGTTCAAGGCCGAAGACGTCCTCGCCGTCGTCAACAAGGTCCTCGCTGCCCGTGGTCGCTGATTGGGCCGCTGACCGGGTCGCTCGCTTGATTGAGCCCGGCTGCTGATCGCCGTGGCGATCGATCGCGACAAATACCGCCGCTTGTTCATCGACGAGGCCCGTGAGGGCCTTGCCCAGATCGGCAACGAGCTCGTCGAGCTCGAAAAAGCGCAAAAGGCC
>JBKJNL010000847.1:0-4556 GCA_046593615.1 Myxococcota bacterium
CGGGGTCGCCGAGCGGCGGGTGGTCGACGTCGGCGGCGACGGCGTCGGCAAAGGCACGAAAGATGGCGATCTGCGCGCCGGTCAGCGAGATGTCGTCGCGCATGGCCGGCGAGAGGTCCGACGGCATCCAGGGCGGCATCACGCGGGCTTCGACGGTGTCGGCGAGGAAGAGGGCGAGGTCGACGACGTCTTGTGGCGCGGTCAGCGTGAAGGGAGCGATGCCACCCTCGACGTGGCAGGCCAGACACTTCTGCTCGATGAGCGGCTTCACATCCCGGAAGTAGGTGACGCCGGCTGGTTCGCCTTCTCCTTCGCCTTCGCCTTCGCCCTCGCCCTCGCCGTCGCCGTCGCCGTCGCCGTCGCCGTCGCCGTCGCCCTCGCCCTCGACAGGGGGGTCGCCGGCCACCGGGGGCGCGCAGGCCGCGCTCATCCAGCTCAGCAACACGAGGCAAGAGACCAGGGCGGTTTTGCGAGTCATGGAGCTTGGACCCGTGGCCCCGGCACTTCGCAAAGCGGCCCGATCTGCCGCAGTGATGGCGGTCATGCGCGCCGGCTCGTGAGCCCTTCCGACAGCAGCTGGGCCGCGATCGCCACCGCGAACACGCACAACCCCGGCGGGGCCCAGAGGTGCGGCGCGGCCCAGAGGTAGGCGACGCCGTCGTCGAGCTGCTGTCCCCACGACGTGAAAAATGGCGGCGTGCCCGGCACCGGCCCCAGCCCCAGAAACGCCAGCGAGGCTTCAGCGACGACGGCGGCGGCCAGCGCCTGCGTGGCCTGGATGGCGATGGGCACCGCCAACAGCGGCAGCACGTGGCGCAACACCACCCGCGGCAACGAGGCCCCGAGCGCGCGCGCGGCGACGACGTGATCGCGCAAGGCCACCTCGCGCGACAGCCCGCCCAACACCCGCAGCGGCGCCGCCCACGCCGTCGCCGACAACGCCAGCACCACCGACAACGGCGACGGCGGCAACAACGCGCACAGCGCCAGCGCCAGCAGCAGCGACGGAAACGCCAGCACCACGTCGACGACGCGCTGCACGAGGTCTTGCAGGCGGCCGCCCACCGTGCCGGCGGTGACGCCGACGACCACCGAGAACGACAGCGCCAGCAGCGTCGAGAGCCCGGCCACCACCAGCGACGAGCGCGCGCCCCACACCAGCGCGCTGACGACGTCGACGCCGCCTTCGCCGCGCCCGAGCAGTCCCGACGGTCCGCCGGCCGAGGGCGGCGCCAGGTCGAGCGCCAGATCGAGGTGCGGCGCGTCGACGAGCCACGGGCCGACGGCGCCGACGACGACGAAGCCGCCGAGCACCAGGCCGCCGGCCACGACCCGCAGCCGGTTGGCGGTCGAAACAGTCATGGGCGCCGCCGCAGCCGGGGGTCGACGACGCGGGCGATGACGTCGGCGACGAGGCCGGAGACGGCGATGCCGGCGGCGGCGACGACGACGACGCCCTGCACCACCGGCACGTCGGCCTTTTTCAGGCTGTCTTGCAAGAGCATGCCGAGGCCCGGCCAGGAAAAGACCTTTTCGACGACGACGGCGCCGCCGACCAGCGCGCCGGCCTGCAGGGCCGTGAGGTGCACCACCGGCAGCCAGGCGTGCGGCAGCGCGTGCCGCACGACGACGACGACGCCGCTGGCGCCCTTGCTGCGCGCCGTGCGCAAGAACGGCGACTGCAGGGCCTCGACGACGGCGCCGCGCACGTGGCGGGCGACCAGCCCGGCGAACGGCAGCGCCAACGTCGCCGCCGGCAACACCAGCGAGCGCCAGCCGTCGTCGACGCCGCCGCCGGGCAAGAGCTGCGTGCCCAGGGCCACCCCCACCACCAGCGCCGGGCCGAGCACGAAGCGCGGCAGCGCCGACAGCCCGGCGACCACACCGCTGACGAGGACACCGACGACGACACGCACGACGCTGCGCACGACGCTGCCGCCAACGCTGCCGACAACGCCGCCGACCGCGCTCGTGACCCGGCTGGAACCGCGAGGCGCCGAGAGCGCGCCGAGCAAGAGCCCGAGCAACACGCCGAGCAGCGCGCCGACGACGACGCCGGCACCGGCCAGGGCCAGGGTCCAGGGCAGGCGCGCCGCCACCAGCGACAACACCGGCTCGCGGGTGCGCAGGGAGCGCAGCGGGTCCGACGTCGACAACAAGCCGGTCAGCACGCGGCCGCCGGCGCGCAGGGGCTGCAGCGGGCCGCCGTGGCCGTTGTCGTCGAGCCCCATCTCGCGGGCCAGGGCCGCGCGCGCGGCTTCGGGCGCGTCTTCGCCGAGAGCCGCGGCCAACGGGTCACCGGGCACCAGCGCCGAGAGCGCGCCGGTCAAGACGGCGGCGGCGGCGGCGACGGCGACCACGGCAAAGGCCCGGCGCCCCAGCGTCTCGCTGCCGAGCAGCACCGCGGCCACCAGCGACAACAGCGCCAGCAGGCTGGCCCCGATCTCGATCACGGCGCGCCCCTGGGTGAGCTTGCGTCGTCGACGACAGCGTCGACGACCGTGTCGACGACCGTGTCGACGACGACGATGTCTTGCAGCGGCAAGAGCGAGCCGGTGCGGGCCACCCGGCGCGCCGCTGGGTCGAAGCCCGTGACCCGCGGCCCGGTCAGCACGATCTCGTCGTCGAACCACAGGGGCACCAGGGCCGCGCGCGCCAGCACCCGCTTTTCAACCCGTGAGTAGATTTCGGCGCGGATCGCTTCGTCGGCACTGCCGCGGGCTTGATCGAGCCAGGCGTCGACGTCGCGGTCGACGAAGCCGCCGCGGTTGCCGCCGGGGGTCGTCGGGGTCGGGATGCTCTGGCTGTGGAACACGGTCGTCAGCAGGTCGGGCTCGGCCACCGGCGTCCACTTGGCGAGCACCAGGTCGAAGCGGCCGGCCTTTAGCTCGGCGTAGACGACGCTCCAGTCGCGCACGACGACGTCGACGTCGACGCCGACGACGGCCAGCTGGTCGCGCAGGGCCAGGGCCACCGAGCGGCGCAGGCGATCGGGCGTCACGAGCAATGTCACCCGCCGCCGCTCGCCGGGCTCTCTCGGGCCGGCGCCCAGCAAGCGCCGGGCTTCGTAGACGTCGCGGGCGGGTGGCAACAACGACGGGTCCTTGGCCCAGTGCCCCGGCGGCAACAGGCCGCTGGCCCGCACCCCGGCGCCGCGCAGCCGGCCCTGCACGAGCGCGTCGACGTCGACGGCCAGCAAGATCGCGCGGCGGGTGTCGTCGTCGAGGCGGCGGGCGTTCAAGCCGAGGTAGCTGAAGCCGAGGCCGGGCGCGCGGTTCACACGCAGGGTCTCGGGCAGGCGCTCGAGGTCCCAGGGCGCGACGTCGCCGGCCACGACGTCGACGTCGCCGGCGACGATGGCCAGCAGGCGCGCCGTGCCGTCTTTCATGACCCGCACGTCGAGGTCGTTGTGGGCTCCGCCGGGCGTGCGTGTGAACGAGAAACGATCGACGCCGTTGGCGGCAGCGGCCACTGCATAGGCGCCGGCGCCGACGGGGTGGAAGCGGCAGCCGGCCACATCGCGGCAGTGCGTCTGCGAGAGAATGCCGACGGCGCAGACGACGTCGACAATGAACGGCGCCGACGGACGCTTCAGGTGGAAACGCACCCGCCCTCCGTCGACGCTTGACGACGGCACGGGCTGGGGCGTGACGGCGTCGAGGACCTCGAGGCGGGATCGGTGGGGTGACGCGGTGCGCTCGTCGAGGACCGAAGCAAACGAGAACACGACGTCGTCGACTGTGAGCGGCGTCTCGCCTGTTCGGCCCGAGCCGTCGGTGTGGAATCGCAGGCCCGGGCGGAGCTTTGCTTCCACCGTGAGGTCATCGATGGCGACGATGGATTCGGCCAACACCGGCACCGCGCGCCCGTCGTCGCCGACGACGCACAGCGGGGGGGCCACGAGCTGCGACAGGCGCACCGCCGTCGCCGACGTCGTGAAGCGCGGATCGAGGGCTTCGGGGGCCTGGGCGATGGCCACGCGCAAGGCCGGGGGCGGTGGCGCGCGGTGGCAGCCGGCGAGGCCGGCCGTTGTTAAAACGACGGCGACCCCGACGGCGAACACGACATCACCCAGGATGGCCCGCACCTCCGCTGCGCGGCGACGTTCTGTCGACGACGCCACCGGCTGGCAGCGGGAGCGGACGATGTTCCACGAAATGGACGGCAGGGGATCTCCCGCCGGTAGAATGGTCTCAATGTCGGTCGAGGTGCGAGGAATGCGTCAGATGTTCGCCACGGGCTCTCGCGGTGCGCCGCTGCGGGGTCTCCCGGGTCATTGGCTGGTGGCGTGGGCGCTGCTCGCCGTGGTCCCCGTGGTCACCTCCACCTTTGCCGCCAGCGCGCGCGCGGCGCCGCCCACGACGTCGTCGAAGCCACGCGCCGCGGCCGCCCCGACGCCGACGACGACGACCACGCCGGGGACGACGACGACGCCGACGAAAGCGGCGGCCACAAAGGCCACCGCGAAGCCGCCGAAAGAGCGCGCCATCCGTCTGGTGTCGACGGCGGCGGGGCTGAAGCCCGAGCTCAAGGCGGCCATCACCACCGCGCTCAAC
>JBKJNL010000052.1:0-3474 GCA_046593615.1 Myxococcota bacterium
CGCTTCGCCGATCCGAACGCCGAGACCCAGCTGCCCGGCGATCCCATCGACAGCCGCCCCGACGGCACCCGCGACGACGACAACGACGAAGAAGGGCCGGTCAGCGACACGTTCCACGTCGATGCCCCGGGGTCGCTGTCGTCAGCGGCCTCCGACGCCAGCGACGCGCCCCTCGCCGGCAGCCGCAAGGTGAACGCGGTGAAGCGCAAGGACGACTACGGCGACAACAACGACAACGACAACGAAGACGACGACGAACCGCTGCTGGCTCGCACGGTGGCCGGCCGGCGGAGCCGCAGCCTCGACGATCTGCCGCCGCTGCCCTCGAAGCCGCCGCCGCCGCAGCGATCAGAGCCGAACCCCGGCACAGGCTCGATGTCGCGGCGATCGGACTCGCGCGCGCGCCCCGATCCGTTGCCGCCCCTCGCGCCGCGTCGACCCCCGACGGCCCCGGGGTCGCCGCTCGCCGCTTTGTTCATCGGCCTCGTCGTCGTCGCCGTCGTCGGCGGGTTGGCCATCGTTGTGGTGCCGAAGCTCCTCAAGCCTCCGGGTTCCCTGGGGGACACACCCGGCAACCCGATCGCTACCGCCGACCGCGTCGACGGCGGCGCAGCAACCGCAGTGGTCGTCGACGCCGGCGATGCAGCCGTGGTCGCGCCCGTGGTCGTCGGCGACGCCGGCACCGCCGTCGCCGCTGGCCCGGCCGACGCCGGCGTCGTGGCTGTGCGCGCCGTCGACGCCGGTGTCTTCGTCGCCGATGCCGGCGTGGAAGACGACGTCGGCGGCGCCGACGCCGGACCGCGGGTCGTCAGGAAGAAGCAGCCGCCGGCGCCGCCGCCGAAAAAGCTCTTGAAGAGCTTCAAGGATCAAGTCGACTACTTGAAGCAGTACTGCCTCGCCCGGGTGGCCTGCGCCCGCTCCCTGGTGGGCTCGGCCAACGCGATCATGAGTCTCACCCCCGACGAGCTGCGCGACCTCAAAGAAGAAGCGCCCACCTGCATCGAGCGCTGCCAGCGCTGATTCCTGCGGCGCCTTGATCGCCACCTGCTCGACGCTGCGCGGCACCCGGCACGAGTCGGTTGGTTGACGAGAATCCGGTGCCGGCTGATCTCGCAACGCAGGTCGGCGAGGCACATCTCAGGGCCACGTTTGAGAACCCCCACAAAGGATGCAGTCATGACCACGCAGAAAGTCGCCTTGGTCACCGGTGCCAACAAGGGTCTCGGCAAAGAGATCGCTCGCCAGCTCGGCAAGCACGGCTTCGAAGTCATCGTCGGCGCCCGCGACGAGGCCGCCGGCAAGAAGACCGTCGAAGAGCTCGCCAAAGACGGCGTCATCGCCCACGCGATCCGCCTCGAGGTCACGAACCCCGATCACGTTGCTTCGGCGGTGAAGTGGGTCGGTGACAAGTTCGGCAAGCTCGACGTTCTGATCAACAACGCCGGCATCTCGCTCGACTGGGACGGCACGCCGATGACCGCCGACAAGATGCGCAAGACCTACGACACCAACGTCGTCGCCCAGTGGCAGGTGACCGAAGGCTTCGTGCCGCTCCTCAGCAAGAGCAGCGATGCCCGCGTCGTCAACCACTCGAGCATCCTCGGCAGCATCGAGTCCGTGAACGGCATGTGGTCGCAGATGGGCGCCATGTGCGGCGCCGCCTACTCGACGTCGAAAGCCGCCCTCGACATGTTGACCGTGCTGCAGAGCAACGGGCTGAAAGACAAGAACATCGCCGTCGCCGCCGCCCACCCGGGCTGGGTCAAGACCGAGCTCGGCACCGACGCCGCCCCGATGGAGGTCGTCGACGGCGCCAAGACCGCGGTGAACCTGGCCACCATGCCGCGCGACAAGTTCCCCCACGCGACGCTCAGCCACATGGGCGACAAGCTCCCCTGGTGAGCCGACGACGCCGTCGACGACGACGTCGACGACGACACGTGACCACGAAAACGCCCACCGTCTGGTGGGCGTTTTTCGTTTTGCCAGCTTATTGGCGTCGGCTCGGCGGCTCGCCTCAGGCGATCGCGGGTGCCAGGCGGCGCGCGACCTTGATCAGTGTGTCGTCGGCGACCAGCTGGCAGGCGCGCTCGAGGTCCTTGCCAAAGACGCGGTCGACGGGGGCGTAGTCGATGTCTTTGCGGACGCGGGCGACGACGTCGACGAGGGGCTTGCCGGGCTGGTGGGGCCGTCGCAGGTCGATGGCCTGGCAGGCGGTCATCAGCTCGATGCCAAGCACGACCCGGACGTTTTCGACGACGGCGACGGCTTTGTTGGCGGCGGTCATGCCCATCGAAACATGGTCTTCGCGGTTGGCCGACGACGGGATCGAATCGACGCTGGCGGGGTGGCAGAGCACCTTGTTCTCGTTGATGAGCGCCGCAGCCGTGACCTGCAGAATCATGAAGCCCGAGTTGAGCCCGGGATCGGGCGCCAGAAACGGCGGCAGCCCCGACGACAACGCCGGATTCACCAACTGCTCGACGCGCCGCTCGGAGATGTTCGCCAGCTCGGCGGTGGCGATGGCCAGAAAGTCCAACGACAAGGCGATGGGCTGCCCGTGGAAGTTGCCGCCCGACAGCACGTCGCCGCCGGGATTGTCGGCCGGCAGGCCGTAGTCGCCGTCGAGGAAGACCAACGGGTTGTCGGTGGCGCTGTTGACCTCGCGGGCCAGCACCGTGCGGATGTGGGCGAGCGCGTCGCGCGTGGCGCCGTGCACCTGCGGCATGCAGCGCAGCGAGTAGGGGTCTTGGACCTTTCCGCAATCCTTGTGCGAATCCATGATCGCCGAGCCCTCGAGCAGCGACATCAGGTTCGCCGCCGACTGCAGCTGTCCGGGGTGGGGACGCGAGCGGTGGATGCGCGGATCGAACGCCGCCTTTGTGCCTTGGAGCGCGTCGAGCGAGCAGGCGCCGATGATGTCGGCGAGCACGCAGAGCCGCTCGGCTTCGACGAGGGCGATGATGCCCGTGGCCACCATGGCCTGGGTGCCGTTGATGAGCGCCAGGCCCTCCTTGGCCTCCAGAACGATGGGCGCCACCCCGGCCCGCGACAGGGCCTCCGCCGCGGACACGCGCTGCGTGCCGCCCGTCGACGTGCGGAGGAACGCATCGCCCTGACCCAGCAGCAACATCGCCGTGTGGGCGAGCGGTGCGAGGTCACCCGACGCGCCCACGCTGCCCTTCTTGGGCACGCAGGGCCCGGCACCGGCGTTCAGCAGCGCGACGAGCGTGTCGAGGACGACGGGGCGGCAGCCCGAGTGGCCGACGGCCAGCGTCGCTGCCCGCAGCATCAGCAGCGCGCGCGCGATCGGCAGCGGCATTGGTTCGCCGACGCCGACGGCGTGGGACTCGATGAGGTTCTTCTGCAGCAGCCGGACCTTGTCCTTGGGGATCTTCTTTTCGGCGAGCGCGCCGAAGCCGGTGTTGATGCCGTAGTGCGCAGCGGTGCCGCGCGCGAGCTCGTCGACGAGCG
>JBKJNL010000140.1:0-8005 GCA_046593615.1 Myxococcota bacterium
GCCAGCAGCGTGAAGCCGGTGATGGTGCCGGCGGCGCGTCCGTCGGCGTCGATGAAGACCACGCCGTCGGTGTCTTGCGTGGCGACCGCCAGGGTGCCGTCGCTGGCCGAGGCGCCAAAGACGGCGTGCCCGGGCAGGGTGAAGACGTCGCCCGAGCGCGTCTTGCTGGCGACGTCGACGCCGATGAGCTCGCCGGAGTTGTAGCAGGAGACAAACGCCGTGCTCTCGTCGGCGCTGAGGGTGACGGCGTAGGGGCCGCACACCGGCGACGCTGCGGTGCCGGGCTCGTCGAGCAGGGACACGCGCGCGACGCCAGCACCGACGCCGACGCCGACGCTGGCTCCGTCGGGGCCGGCCGCGGCGACGGCGACGTCGAGGTCGACGATGGCGGCTTCGTCGGATTGGCACGACGACACGGCGATCTTGCTGTCGCGGGTGATGGCCACGCCGTGGGGCGCCGGGCACAGCTCGATCATGGCCAGGCGGTCGAGGCTCTTGGCGTCGAGGACGGCGAGGCGCGCAGACGCGGCGGTGCCGTCGACGTCGACGTCTCGTCCTCCGACCGCGGCTTCGCTCACCTTCAACAGGTCGAAGTGGGTCATCAGCAGCCGCGTTCCGTCGGGCGTGAGGCGCACGTCGCCGGGGTTTCGATCGACGCGCTGCTGCGAAATCTCACGCTCGGTGTCGAGGTCGATGAGCAGCACGCGGCCGTCGGCGGTGCCGGCGCCGTGGACGCCGTGGGGACCCGAGCCGGCGCCGGGCACGAAGTTGGAGATGCCCACGTACGCGAAGCGGCCGTCGGCAGAGGCGGCGACGTGGTGCGGTCCTTCGCGCTCAAGCGGCACGAGGCCGACGACGAAACGACTGAGCTCGGCGCCGGCGCCGCCCAGCAAGAGCTGGTCGACCGAGACGACGCTGACCGTGTCGTCGAGGTTGTTGGTCACGAGCAGCCGGGCTTCGCCCGAGACCGCGGGGGTCGGCGGTCGATGCCCGTCGGCCCAGACGTCGGCTTCGTCGACGTCAAAGGTCATGGGCGGCAGGTTCTCGACGTCGACGCCGCAGGAGCTGCCGCTGCCGAACACGACGACGGCGACGAGGCTGGCGGCGCCGACGACGCGCTTCATTCGGCCACGGTAAAGGTGAGCGGCGCAGTCAGAAACGGTCCTTCGGTGATGCGGTTCTGGGTGACGAACGCGCTCATGATGCGCAGCGTGCGCGGCCCGGCGCCGTCGGTGATGGCGGCCCAGTCGTCGTCGTCAAAGGTGAAGGATTCGTCGGTGGTCAGGCCGGCGACGGGGCAGCGGCGATCGGGCACGTCGACCTCGACGAAGTACAGGTCGCTGGTGATCAGCGCCCCGTGGGCGTGGGCCGACGGGAACAGTGTCGCGCTCAACAAATCGAGGAAGCCCGGACGACGACGGGGCGAGACCGACGGCTCGCGGCGCGGCGGCTCGCCCCCGGCGACCTGCAGCTGCGACGTCCAGGTGATGGCGCTGGGTTCGTCGGCCGCGAGCGCGCCGCCTTTGACGGGGGCGGTGATGGTGACGTCGTCGCTGGCGGTGGCATTTGCGCGCCCATCGAGCAGGGCCCGCCAGGTCTCGTCGGTGGCTTCGCCGGCGTAGCGCGGCTCGATGCTCTCGCAGTCGGGGTCGCAGCCCGCGGCTCCGGCAGCGACGATGACGGCCACGCCACAGGCGCGCACGACGACGGCGAACGAGGCACAGGCACGCTGCATTGCGAAAGCGTAGCCGCGCGCCTGGGCCCGGCCAACCCGCTCGTCAGCGTCGGGCGAGGAGCCGCAGCTCGCTCTGGGCGTCGCGGTTGTCGGGGTTGCAGTGCAGGGCGCGCTCGAACTGCTTGAGCGCTTCTCCCGGACGGCCGGCGCGCTGCAGCACCTTGCCGAGCCACAGCCAACCCTTGTCGTGGCGGGGTGCCAGCTCGGTGGCCTTTTGCAGGCGCGCGATGACGTCGACCTGCACGACCTCGTCGTCGGGGGCGCGCTGGTGGAGCGCCCAGGCCAGCGAAGCCTGGAATTCGCCTTCGTCGGGGTAGAGCGCGCAGGCTTCTTCGAAGTGGCGGGCGGCGTCGTCGACGCGGCCGGCGTCGAGGGCGGTCTCGCCCTTGCGGAACTTCGTCTCGGCGCCGAGCAGCCGCGAGAGGTCTTCGGAGACGGCGGTCTTCTGACCCTGGTCGAGGTGCTTCAGGTAGTCGTGACGACGTCGTTCTTCGGAGAGCGTCTCAAAGGCGATGCTCAGCTGGTTGTGGATCTGCTCGGCCAGCGCGCGGGCGTCGGCGGGGACGGCGCCGTCGGCCGAGCGACGCAGTCGATCGGGGTGCAGCTCTTTGGCGAGGGCGAAGTAGGCCCGCTGGATCTCATCGACGGAGGCGCGCTTCGACACGCCGAGGGCCTCGAAGTGGTTCTGCCGCTTGAGGAGGCGAGCCCGCTCGACGAGGCGCGCGCGCAGCTCGGCCAACGTCGTGCCTTCGTGCAGCGTGCCGGCCAGCAGCGCGGGCTCGCTGCCGGGGGCCGGGCGCTTGAGCGCCGCGAATGAACCCGACGTCGACGGCGGACGCGGTGGCGGGACACTCGATGCGTCGGGCGACGGCGACTTTTTCCTGGGCAGCGGCGGCGGCGACGACGTCAACACCGACGACGGCCCCGGATCGAGGGACATGGGCTTCTTCGACGGCCGCGACGCGGGTTGGATGACCTCGGCGGCGAACAGGCTGTAGACGAGCTTCTGGGCGGCTTTTTTCGGCAGGCCGCTCTTCTCGATGACCTCGCGCATGGTGCGACGGCCGTCGATGAGGGCCACCAGGTTTCGCTCGTCGGCCTCGAGGGGAATTTCCTGGAAGCGGTGTGACGGCTCGGGGTGCACGCCGAGGTAGAGGTCGATGAACGGCTCGAGCAGGTCGTGCACCTGCTGGTCGGTGAACTTCCGCCGCACGCCTTCGCTGACGACGGTGGCCAGCGACATGTCGAGGTGGATCGCCTGCGTCGGGATCTCGATCTTGGCGTTGAACTGGTAGTCGCCGTCGGGCCAACCAAAGATGTCGAACAGCTTCTGCTCGAGCTGCAGCTGCAAGCCGAACACGAGGTTGTGCGGTGAGATGCTGCCCTGCTCGATGAGCACCGTGCCCTGCTGCTTGCCGCCCGCGCCGGGGCCGGTCGGGCTCTTCAAGGCCTCGAGCGACTTCTCGCACTCTTCTTCGGTGATCATCTTTTCGCGGACCAGGATGCGCCCCAGGCACTCGCTCAAGAGGTTCGACTTCACAAAGATGGGATAGCCATCTTTCAAGTAGACGATTTTCTTGATGCGTCCACGACGGAGGAGCAGCGCGCCGGTCGCCTTCCAACGATACAATTGAGAAAGCACTTCCGGGAAGCGTTTGTTCTTCAGGTTGCCGCGGACGGTCTTTTCGGCGGGGAAGGTCGACGACGCGTTTTCGACCTGGTCTTTCTCGAGCCGGGTGTCGAAGTCGGCGAGCGGGTCTTCGACCATGCCGTCGCTGGGCTTGCGCGGCGTCAACGACGACGACGCTGATGACGCTGATGACGCCTGCGGCAACGACGACGGGCGGGGCTTGCCGCGGGTGACGCCGGCGGCCTCTTTGACCGCGGCCACCAGCTCTTCGACGTTGAAGGGCTTGTCGAAGTAGGCGGCGACGCCGTGCTTCTCGCGGGCCTGCTTCTTGTGGCGCGCCGACCGGTAGATGCCGCTCATGACGACGACGGGGACGTGGTCGCCGCCGGGCATGGCGCGCAGGCGGTCGAGCAGGTCGAGGCCGCTGATGGTCGGCAGCAACAGGTCGGTGATGAGCACGTCGGGCAGGCGGCGCTCGAGGGCCTTGAGGGCCCAGTCGCCGTCTTTTTCGATCATGACCTGCAGGCCGGCGCCTTCGAGGGCGTCCTTGACGAGCGCTTGGATCCCGGAGTCGTCTTCGACGACGAGAGCGGTCTTGACCATGCCTGCGACTTACCACGCCCGTTCTCTCCGAGGCGCGGGCGGCGGCGTGCTGCGCGCGGCTCCCAGGCCGGCCGGAGTGGCCGAAGGAGCGGAGAGTTGCATAAGGTGCGGCATGGCTCGGTTCGTCGACCTCGTCGCCGTCGAAGGCCCCGACAAGGGGATGCGTTATTCCGTCGAGGAGGGCACCTACCGCGTGCTCGCCCGCTCGCAAGACGACTCGCAGTCGACGTTGCAGATGACGCCCGAAGGCGACCGCGCTCTCGACAAAGAAGCCCAGGCCCGCGTCGATGAGCTGTTCACGTCGCGGGCGTCGGGTCGCTCGCGCACGGGCTTTCGCCGTCGGGGCCCCGACGTCGTCTTGAAAGACGGCTCGGTCAGCCGCACCCACGCCATGGTCTTCGTCGACAAAGAGACCGTCTCGGTCGCCGACCTGATGTCGACCAACGGCACAAAGGTGAACGGCAGCGTCGTCTCCGACCTCGACCTGCGCGAGGGTGACGTCATTCAGATCGGCAAGACGCGCCTGCGGATCGAGGAAGGATGAGCGAGGTTCCCACCGGCTCGCCGAATCCGGAAAAGGCCCGCAAGGCCGCGAACGACCCGAAGCGGCCCGGTGCGAAGTGCACGGCCCTGGCCGGCTCCATCGTCCCCGTCGTCGATCGCAGCCGCTGCGAGGGCAAGCAAGACTGCGTCGAGGTCTGCCCCTACGACGTCTTCAAGGTCCGCCGCATCGACGACGCCGACTTCTCGGCGCTGTCGCTGATCGGCAAGGTGAAGAGCCTCGTCCACGGCCGCCAGACGGTCTACACGCCGGGCAGCGGGGATTGCCGCGCCTGCGGCTTGTGTGTCGTCGCCTGCCCCGAAAAAGCCATCCGGCTCGTCGACGTCAAAGCGCTCTCGCGCAAGATCAGAACAAGCCCGGGATGAAGCGCTTCTTCGGGCCCATCTTTTCGGCGTAGCCCGGCAAGCCGAACAGCACGCGCTCTTCGCTGCGGATGCGCGAAAACAGCACCAGCCCGTTCAACGTCGACAGCACCACGCAGGTCACGACGCAGCCGTGGGCCAGCGGCAAGATGAACAGCTCGGCGATGACCACGGCGTAGTTGGGGTGCCGGATGAAGCGGTAGGGGCCGGCGACGACGACGGCCGCGGGCTCGACGATGCGCACGTTCCACATCGCCCCGAGCGTGCGCAGGGTCCAGACGCGCAGGCCGGCGAGCACCACAAGGGCCGCGGCGCAGGCGACGAACAGCGCCAGGCGAAACGGCGGCTCGCGCACGATGACCTCGAGAGGGCACAGCACGAAGGGCAGCACGTGCAGCAGCACCATGGCCACAAAGGCCGGCTCTTTTTTCGGCACCGCCCCGCGCGCCCCGGCCTGCTTCGTCAGGCGCCGCGCCACCAGCAGCTCGCCGACGCGGGCCGCGCCCATCAAGGTCAGCAAGATCAAAAAGGCGACGAACCCGCGGTCGAGGCTGCTGCCGCCGTCGAGCGTCACGCCGTACTTGCCGATGTCGCCGTAGTCGCCGTTCATGATGACGTCACGGTTCAGCGGTGGTGTTTCGCGGTGGTGTTCAGCGCCATGTGCCGAGCACCATCTCCGCCGAGAAACCCGGGCCGAACGCCGTCAGCAGGCCGCGTTGGCCGCTCTGGGGCGTGTAGCGGTCAAACGTGTTCTGCAGCACGACGAGGATGCTGGCCGAGCTGAGGTTGCCGACGTCTCGCAGACAATCGCGGCTCGCCTGCAGCGCGCCCTCGGGCAGCTCAAAGGTGCGGGCGACCTCGTCGATGACCTTCTTGCCGCCGGGGTGCAGCACGTGGAAGCCGACGTCTTTGGCGGCCAGGCCCTGGCTGTCGAGGAAGCCGAGCATCACCGGCTTGATGGCCTTTTCGACGGCGCCGGGGATGCCTTTGTCGAGCACGAGGTGGAGCCCCGAGTCTTTGACGTCGAAGCCCATGTAGCCCCACGAGCCTTCGAACAGCCAGGTCTGGCTGGCCTCGAGGGCGAAGCCCTTCACGCTGTCGTCTTTCTCATCGACGCCGCGGACGACGACGGCAGCGACGCCGTCACCGAACAACAGCCCGCCGACCAGCGCCTGCATCGACAAGTCGGTGCGCTGGTAGGTGAGCGAGCAGAACTCGTGGGCGACGATGAGGACGTTCTTGCCGCCGGCGGCGATGTGCTCGCGGGCGAGGGCGAGGGCAAAGGCGCCGGCCGCGCAGCCCCGCTCGGTGACGGGCAGACGTTTGGTGGTGCGCTTGAAGCCCATCTGCGGGATGAGGTGCGCGCACAGCGACGGGATCATGAAGCCCGTGCATGACGTCGTGATGATCATGTCGACGTCGCTGGCTTCGACGCCGGCGTTCTTCATGGCGTCGGCCGCGGCCCGCTCGCCGAGCTCCATGCTGAGCTTGATAAAGATGTCGTTGCGGAAACCGAAGCCCTTCTCCTGGATCGTGTCTTCGATGGGCTGGGCCAGGAAGCGCCGCTCGATGCCGCTGTTGTCGATGATCTTGCGCACGCGCCCGAGGTGCCGGTGGCCGTCGCCCAGCACGAGGTTGGCGATCTCGAGCAGCTTCGCGCGGTTGAATTCATGGGCCGGCAGGACAATGGCCGGCTTGCAGACGACGGGCACGCTCACAACAACACCATCCCTGTGACGTAGCAGGTACGACCGAAGCGACAATCCGTTCGATGCCGCTTCGTCGTCGTCGTGACAGCCCCTGTGACCGGGATCGAACGCGCTAGCGAAACAGCACGAACACGTCGCTGTTGGGCTCTCCGTCGACGTCGCTGCCGAGGTGATCGTTGCGCGTGGAGTCGAAAAACACGGCGGCATCGGTGGCCCGGATGTCGAGCACGCCCACGCCGCCGCTCCTCGGACCGGGCGACAACAACACATCGCTTGCCCCGACCCGCGCCCAGAGGTCGAGGGTCGCGTCGGGCCGTCGGGCCCGCAGGTAGAGCACTGCGCCGTCGGGCGTGATCTCGCCGGCCTCGAGGTCCTCGGCCCCGGTCGGCGGCTGCTCAGCGACGAAGTTGGCGCCGGCGTCGTCGGAGCGGAACACGAAGCTGTCGATGGTGGCGCCGAAGCGGAAGCCGGAGACGATGATGACGCGGCCGTCGGCAGAGACGCTGATGCGGTCGACGACATCGTCGATGCCGAGCACGGGGTCGTCGGCGTTGCTGGGGGCACCGGCTGGCAACAGGACGTCCCAGGTCGGGCCGCTGACGTCGACGCGGTAGGCCCGGGACCCGTTGGTGGCGCCGCCTGGCAGGCCGGCGCCGTTGGCGTTCACGAACAGGTCGGCGCCGATGAACACCGACAGTCCGATCGCGTCGAAGCCGTCGATGCGCGCGCCGTTGATCTCGCTGACGCGCCTCGTGGTGTCGAGCACGCGGTCCCGCACGTACAAGTCGCGATCGTCGCCGAGGTCCGCCGCGATCAGGCGCTGGTTGGTGACAAAGGCGACGAAGCGGCCGTCGGCGGAGACCACCGGCACAAAGCTGCGCGACGGCTGGTTGACCAGGGTCTCGTCGCCGCTCTCGTCCAGCGAGATGCGCTCGGTGACGCCGCTGTTGATGTCGCGCAAAAAGATGTCGGCCAGCCCGTTGCTGTCGTTGACGACGATGTCGCCGTCGTCGGAGAGGAAGGTGATGAAGCGGCCGGTGCGGTCGAGGCCGCAGAGGTCGATGGCCGAGACGCGACCGCCCAGCAGATCGACGGCGGCTCGCTCCACCGTCAGGGTCCGCCGCTCCCAGAGCAGGCACTCGAGCGGTGCGGTGTCGGCGCCAAGGATGTTGCTGCCGATCGCCGTGAACAGCGCGCGGTGGCCGTCATCGGAGGCGCCGGCAATGCGGCTGCGCTCGTTGGCCCCGGTGCCCCGCGAGAGGCGGTGGGCGCCGTCCGACACGCGGCACTGCGAGCAGTCGGCGCTGGCGGTGTCGCATTGTTCGCTGACCTCGAGGGTGCTGTTGCCGCAGACAGCTTCGCCTTCGCCTTCGCCTTCGCCTTCTCCTTCGCCTTCTCCTTCTC
>JBKJNL010000216.1:0-11350 GCA_046593615.1 Myxococcota bacterium
TGGCCTTGATCTTTTCGCCAGTGACCGACGACGCCGGGCCGGCCTGCTGTGCGGACGGCTCGGCGGGCTTCTGGTCGCCGCAGGCGGTGGCGCCGAAAACGACGCCGAAAACGACGACGCCAACGAAGACGCCAACAAAGACGCCGGCGACGGAACCGGCCAGCGCGGGGACAGACAGACGCTTCATCGACGACCTCTCAACGAACCAACGACAGGAATTCCGCAGACCACAACCCGCTGACAACGGCGGATCCTCCCACGACGTGCAGGTGGGCGACCGTCGCCGTGCCAAAGGAGACGACGCCGCCGCCGAGCAGGTCGACGATGGCCGGCAGGATGGGCATGTGGGCGACGACAAAGACCGGGCCGCGGTTGTCGCCTTTGCCGCTTTCGCCCTCGGCCATGACGGCGTCGGCGGCGCGCTCCGGCGAGGCCGCGGGGGCGAAGCGGGCGTCTTCGACGAGCTTCGATCCGAGGACCTCGGCGACGATGATCGCGGTCTGGCGGGCGCGGGCGTAGGGGCTGTGCCAGATGACCGGCACGCGGATGCCGCGGCGGGCGAGCCCCTGCGCCGAGCTTCTGGCCTGGGCCTCGCCGCGCTTCGTCAGCAGCCGCTCGACGTCGGAGGCGGCCTCGCCAGCCTCGCCGTGTCGCATCAGATAGACATCCACGCGGGCGAGGGTGTCAACCATGCAAAGCAAAGACAACGACAACGACAACGACGACGACGACTTCGCCTTTTGGCTGTTCTGCGCCTACCACCTCGGCCTCGATCGCCAGGGTCACAAGCGCGCGATGAACGTCCACGATGTCGCCCGCGATTTCCGCCTGCCGGTCGCCGACATCAGAGACGCCCTCGAGCGCTTCGGACTGACGTCGGAGCGCATGATGAACCTCGACTTCGATCTGCCCTCGGCCCGCCTCGACATCGAGGTCTCGCCGCCGGGCGTCGACCTGCCATCGATCGCCCGCATGCATTGGGAGCTCTTGCAGGCCGCCCCCGACAAGCCGCGCGATTGGCAGTCGGAGCTCTCCGATGACGAGCGCGAAAACGAGCGGGTGTTTGGCAAGCGCGGCAACACCCGCTGACCGCGCCGCACCCTTGTGGAGCGAGATGGCGATCGACGACGTCACGCCCGGACGCTCGCCGCAGGCCGGCGGCGAACGCGAAACCGCCATCCGTCAAACGACCGAGGGACGTTGTGATGATGGGGTGGTGCGCTCGGCCCTCGTCCAAGGTGGTCTCATGAAGAAGCTGTCGCGCGCGCTGCCCTCTTGCTCCAGCGCCGTTTGGACCCTCCGTTCCCAGAAGCTGGGTTCCAGGAAGCTGGGCGCCGTCGCCACCACCGCCCTGATCGCCGGCATGCTCGCCGGCGCCGCACCCGCTCCGCCGGCGCCCTCCGCCGGCGCCGTGAGCAACGAGAATGCCCGCCAGAATGGTCGCCAGAAGACCAGGCCCGCCGTCGCCCGCGGCCACCTGAACACCCCCGTCGTCGACGACGAGCTCATGGTCTCGGACAAGAAGAACCCGCGCATCCTGCACAGCAAGCGCCCCGGCGTCATCGACCGCAAATGGATCGAGCGCACCGCGATGCCGCGCCTGCAGCCCGGCCTGCTCGAGAACCTTGACGCGGTCGCCCCCGCCGGCGTCGGCGATCGCGTGCTGCAATCGCCCGAAGCGCCGCCCCTCGCCAACGCCGCCATCAGCATCCAGGGCCACGTCCTCGTCGTCGAAGGCACGTCGTCGCTGGTCGTGCAGGCCCAGCAGCTCGACCCGCGCAGCTGCGCGGGGCAGGCGCAGTTCCCGACGGCGTCGACGTTCAACCACGCCAACGGCAGCTTCGACGTCATCAACACCGTGCTGTCGAACCTCGGCGACAACTACGACTTCATCACCGTGTTCACGACGTTCGATGATCCCTGCGCGGCGGCCTACTACTTCCCGCTCAAGCAAGACATCGACGGCCTCGGCAACTGCGACTTCGAGCGCGGCGACACGTTTGGCTGCCTGTTCGACCAGACCAACGGACAGCTCCAGAACCTGCAGGGCTTCGTCTTCATGAACTCGCTGCAGACGTGGCGCGACTCCGACGTCAACTACGACGGCGTGGTCCACGGCTTCGACGACTTTCAATCGTCGGTGTTCTCGACGCTCGGGCAAGAGGTCGCCCACCGCTGGGGCTCGGCCCTGCGCTTCGTCGACCCGCGCGACAACGAGGTCTCGGAGCTCTTGCTCGGCCGCGACAACTCGCACTGGGCCGCCTACGTCGACACCGACGCCAGCGTCATGGACGGCTGGGACTGGAGCGCCGACGCCGTCGACGGCCGCTTCGAGCTCGAAGGCGACATGGAGCGCTTCAGCACCCTCGACCTCTACACGCTGGGCGCCTTGCCGGTGGCCGCGGCCAAGCCCTTCTTTGTCATCGACGACGCCTTTTTCGATGTGCAGGGCAGCGACCAGCTCGGCATCGACGGCGCGCGCATCCCCGCCGACATCGTGCTGCAGCTGCCGAGCGACGCGCTCATGGACCAGATCGGCATGAACGTCGGCGCCACCGGCGAACAAGTGCCGGTCACGATTCAGGACGTCGTCAACGCCGAGGGCAACCGCTGCCCCGATCCCGACGCGGCCCAGAAGACCTTTCGCCAGGCCGTCTTGTTGATCACCCGCCCCGGCCAGAGCGCGGCGTCGGTGGCCGGCATCGTCGCCGACCTCAACACCACGCTCGACACCTGGGAGGCCTGGTGGCTCGATCGCACCAACAAGCAGCTGCGCCTGTGCACCTCGCTCGACGGCGACGAGTGCACCCACGCCCAGATGAGCGTGGTGGGCGGCGACATCGTGCACGCCGGCGACAGCTTCCAGCCCGGCACCGAAGGCACGCTGACCCTGACCGTCGCCGCCAGCGGCCGCGACGTCGAAAACGCCGTGGTCACCTTTGAGCGCCTCGGCGAGTCCGGCGCGTTCGTCGGCCTGCCCGACAGCGCCGTCATCGGCAACATCGACGCCGACGAATCGGCCACCGTCGAAGTGCCCATCGCGCTCGACGCCAGCTACCCCTGCGGCTTCAGCTCGCTCATCAAGATGACGGTCACCGCCGACAACGCCGCCACCGTCGTCGAAGAGCTGCGCACGTTCCCCGGCTTGAAGACGCTGTCGGAAGAGAAGTTCGCCACCGCCGACCACGGCTTCGGCGTCAACGTCGACGAGCTCGACGGCACCACCGAGGGTCGCGACGGCGCGCTGCGCTACACCGAAAAGGTCGAGCTCACCTGCGACATGACCCAGCGCTCGCCCGAGCGCGACGCCTCCGCCGACAACGCCGGCGCGTTCGTCACCGGCCCCGGCACCGACCACGTCCCGAACTTGATCGACGACGACGCGGGCGAGGGCGGCGAGCTCGGAGGCGACACCTCGCTGTGGTCGCCGCCGTTCAACCTCAAGGGCACGCGCGACCCCGAGATCCGCTTCGCCTACTGGTTCGATGGCGTCGACCCCGACGACAAGCTCACCGTGCAGCTGAGCGGCGACGGCGAAAAGACCTTTGTCGCGGCGACGACCATCACCAAGAGCATCCACGCCTGGACCGTCAGCCGGGTCTCGATGCGCGACGTGTTCGACGGCGAGGTGCCCGACACCGTGACCGCGCGCTTCTTGTTCGAGGGCAACGGCCAGCTCAAGGGCGGCATCGATGACGTGCGCCTGCTCGATTACGACGGCGAGTGCCTGTCGGCGGCGCGCGGCTGCGGCTGCAGCGCCGACGGCGAGGGTTCGCCCTCGGCGCCGCTGGCCGTCGCCATTGGCCTGCTGGCCCTCGTGAAGCGCCGCAAGAACGGTCTGCAAGCGAAACGGGTCATCATCGACGGCGACACCACGCCCGTGCTGTGATCGACGACCCGCCGCCTGGGTGACCCGCTCCAGGGCCGCTCGGGCCCGGGTTTGCTGGAGGTCGTTTTCTGGATCCGCGCGCCCTCCTCCACGACGTCGACGCGGTGGTCTTCGACCTCGACGGCACCCTCATCGATTCCGAAAAGGCCATCTGCGCCGCGGCCAGCCTGGCCTTTGCCGACGTCGACCTCGACGTCGACGAAGCCGCCGTCGCCGACCACCTCGGCGCGCCCCTCGACGAGCTCTACGGTTTTTTTGCCGGCGCGCTCTCCGCGGGGCGCGACGAGCAGCGGCGCAGCCTCTTTGTCTCGCGCTACCTGCACCACCACGACGAGCACCCCGAGCGCGATCCGCCGGCGCTGCCCGGCGTCGTGCAGGGGCTCTCGGGCTTGCGCGCGCGGGGCCTGCCGCTGGCGGTGGCGACGACGAAGCCGACGGCGCGGGCGACGCAGCAGCTGCTGGCTTGCGGCCTGCTCGATGCCTTTACCTGGGTGCAGGGCACCGACCCGCCCATGCGCCCCAAGCCCGCGCCCGACGTGTTGCTGGCCGCCTGCGCCGCCCTGCACGTGGCCGCCCACCGCGTGATCATGGTCGGCGACACCGCCCGCGACGTCGGCGCCGCCCGAAACGCCGGCTCCCGCGCCGTCGTCGTCGCCTACGGCGCCCACCGCCTGCAGGTGGCCCGCGGCCTCAACGCCGATGTCGTGTTGCCTTCGCTCAACGTCTTTGCCTCGGCGCCCTGAGCGCGCATCAACCGCGCGCCGAAGATCAACGCGTCTTGACCACGAGCGTGACGGCCTCGGTGTAGTGGGCCAGCGACCACGGCAGGCCTTCGCGGCCGCTGCCGGAGTCTTTGGTGCCGCCGTAGGGCATGTGGTCGGCGCGAAAGGTCGGCGCGTCGTCGTGGATGACGCCGCCGACTTCCAGTCGCTCGGCAAAGGCGAACAGCGTGGCGATGTCTCTGGTGAACACGCCGGCCTGCAGGCCGAAGCGCGAGGAATTCACGCGGGCCACGGCGTCGTCGACGTCGACGAAGGGCTCGAGCGTGCAGACCGGTCCAAAGATTTCGTCGCGCATGAGCGCGCTGTCGGCGGGCGTGTTCTCGACAACGACGGGCGGCAAGACGCGCCCGGTCGGGGGCCCACCGCACAAGCGGCGGGCCCCGCCGGCGACGGCGTCGTCGACGGTCTTTTGCACGCGGGCCAGGGCCCGGGCGTCGATCAATGGGCCGACGTCGACGTCGTCGCGATCGGGGTCGCCGCACACGACGCGGGCCGTGGCCGCGAGCAGGTGCGCGCGAAAGGCCTCGAGCAAATCTTTGTGCACGAGCACGCGCTGCACCGAGATGCAGACCTGTCCGGCATAGGCGTAGGCGCCGGCGACGACCTTGGTGGCCACGGCGGCGAGGTCGCTGTCTTTTGCGCCGGCGTCGGCGCAGACGATGGCCGCGGCGTTTCCTCCGAGCTCGAGCAGCACGTCTTTTTTCTGGGCCTGCGCCCGCAACGACCAGCCGACGACGTCGGAGCCGGTGAAGCTGATGACGGCCGGCCGCGGGTCGGCGACGAGCGCTGGCGCCACCGTGCGATCGCACGGCACCACCGAGAGCGCGCCGTCGGGCAGACCGGCCTGCTGGCAGACCTGGGCCAACAACAACGACGTCAGCGGCGTCTGCTCCGCGGGCTTCAAGACGACGGGGCAGCCGGCGGCAAAGGCCGGCGCCAGCTTGTGGGCCACGAGGTTGAGCGGGAAGTTGAAGGGCGTGATGGCCACGACCAGGCCCTTCGGACGACGACGAACCAGCGCCAGGCGTCCTTCGCCGTTCTTCACCGCGTCGAGCGGCACGAGGGCGTCGCTGCCTTCGCCCGACGTGCGCCAGGCGCAGTCGGCGGCCAACGAAAACGTCGCGATGGCCCGCTGCACCTCGATGCGCGCGAACTTTCGCGGCTTGCCGGCCTCGTGGACGATGGTGTCTTCGAAGTCTTGCGCGCGGGCGGCGATGCCTCTGCTGATGTCGTCGAGGATCTGCTTCTTCTGGTGGGCGGGCAGGGCGCGCATCAGCGGCACGGCGGCGTGGCCGCGGGCCAGGGCGTCGTCGAGGACGGCGGCGTCGGCCTGGTGCACCTCGGCCAACGGGCGCTGATCAAACGGCGCCAACAGCGGCTGCGGTCGGCTCGCGCGCAGCGCGCCGGCGATGAAAAGTCGACCGTCTTGAAATATCATGAGTTGATGATCTCAGAAGTAGATGTGATACACGAGCCGCACCGACGTCGCCGGCAAGATGACCGAGGCGATGCCGCCGGGCGGTGGTGAGTTGGCGCCGACAAAGATGACCGCCTGGGCGTCGAGCATGATGGCCTGGTCGTCGGCAAAGAAGTATTCGGCGCCGCCGCCCAGCCGCACGCCGGCCCAGAAGGGCGTGCCGAACAGCGCGTTCACCGGAATGTTGACCGAGGGCGTGAGCACGACCAGGGTTCCACCGGAAGCAGACAAAAAAGGACGGAAGCGCTCGTCGAGAAAATTGTATCGTGCGCCGGCCGGGAACACCCCGAGCGTGACGATGGGCTCCAGCGGCTGGTCGCTGATGCGCACCGTCGACAAGCCGATGCTGACGTCGAGGTCGTACCAGAAGTCGTAGCCGAGGGCGGTGGTGTAGCCGGCGCCGATGGTCCCCTGGTCGTTGATGTTCCACAGCTTCTCGCCGACGATCGCGTCGAACGTGCCCATGCCCTGCCAGCCGACGGCGCCGGTGAACGCGTTGTTGCGAAAGAACTGGGCCCCGGCCGGCGCGGCGGGTGCGGCGCAGGCGACGACGACGGCAATGCCCAGGAGACGGGCCACGAGACGCAAATTCATGGTGCGAAACCTACCCGACCCGACGGCGCGCAAGCGAGCGGCCCTCGAGCGCAGAGCCCGCGAGCGGAGCACCGTGATGCGGCGCCGTCGGCTCGCAAGAACCGGTACTCCCAGCGGAAAAAGAAGTTGCCGGCGTCTTCGAGGTCGACGCGTCCGCCGGCGTCGGCGCCGAGCGAGAACACCGCCGCCAGGCGGGCCGCGGGATCGATGGCCCGGGCGCGGTCGACGGCGTCCTGCAGCTTGCCCGTGAGGGTCACGAGGTCACCGGCGGCGGGCGGCGGCTCGACGATGACGGCGGGCACGACGCGGTTGAAGTCGCCGTCGCACGACGACGCGAACAGGCCGCCGTTGCTGACGCCGGCGGTGGCGGTGATGAAGGGGACGAGCGCGCGCGCCGCGTCGTCGGCGGCGACGGCGTAGACGACGCTTCTGACGTCGAAGTCGGCGGGGTCGACGTCGACGGTGCCGCCGGCCGCCGTCAGCGACGTCAGCAGCGTGGCCCGCTCGAGGTCGAACTGCGTGGGGCTCGTCGTCGACGCCGGGGCCTGGAACACCTGGAAGGTCGTGATCGGGCCCGGGCCGGTGGCGCTGAACCGCAGGGTCTGCGGCGTGGTGATGACGCCGTCACCAGAGCCGCCACCGGCACCACCGGCGGCACCGACGACGGCCAGGGTGATGACCGGCTGGCGGATGTCGAGCTCGAACGTCGTCGACACCGTGCGCGTGTTGCCGGTGCCGTCGATGGCCTGCACCTCGAGCACGTGGGTCCCGGCGCGGTAGCCGGTGCCGGCGAGACCCACGAGCGGCGCCGAGACGAAGCCGTCGTCGTCGTCGCCGGACTCGTTCATCAGCAGCGCCCGGGCCTGGCCGCCGAGCGGGTCGTCGGGCAAGCGGGCGACGACGCTGTTGACGCCCGAGGGGTCGCTGACGGTGGCGCTCACGCGCAGGCCGCAGCCCCAGGTCTCGCCGTCGGCCGGGGTCATGAGCGCGATGCTCGGTCCTTCGGCGTCGTTGACCGGGCAGCTCGACGGGTCGCAGTCCTCGTCGAGCAGGCTGCCGCAGTCGTCGTCGACGCCGGGGTGGACGTCGCCGTCGACGTCGGCGCAGTCGCCGCCGGTGCCGGCGTCGGTGAACCAGGGGTCGACGCGGGCGAAGCCGTCGCCGTCGCAGTCGTCGAGGGAGCCGCCCGCGGCGATGGCGAATGCGTTGCCGGCCACGGCGGGCTCGCAGTCGGCGCCATCGACCACGCCGTCGTCGTCGGAGTCGGCGTCGTCGGGGTCGCCGCCCACGATGAGCTCGTCGACGAAGCCCAGGCCGTCGTCGTCGGCGTCGCCTTCGCGGACGCCGTCGACCTCATCGCCGATGGTGTCGAGGCCGCCGCTGAACGTCGGCTCGCTGCTGTTGCCGGAGACGACGGTGAAGCTGTCGGAGGTCAGGCGCCCGAGGAAGCGCCGAACGTCGTCGTCGTCGTTGGCCCCGCCATCGGCGCGCGCGCCGGAAAAGGTGAGCGCGAGGGTGTAGGTGCCGGGCTCGGCCGTCAGGAAGCCCGAGAACGACACGCCGTCGTCGCCGCGTTCGAGGGCCTGGGCGGCTCCCGGTCCGGCGTCTTTGTCGACGAGGACGGCGTCGCAGCCGAGGTCGTCGACCACGGCCAGGGCCCGGGTCAAACGCGCGGGCGCGGCCACGCGCAGATCGGCAGGGCGGGCACAGCCAGCGACACCAGCGACGACGAAACCGACGGCAAAGGCGACTGCGCAGGAAGAGACGTTGCGGCTCATCGCTTGCCTCCGAGCACCTGGTCGCCGTTGGTCGAGACCAACACGCCGGTCTGGCCGATGCCGGGTCCGCCGTCGTTGCCGAGCAGGAACCAGGCGCCGGTGCCGGCCCCGGCAGCGACGACGGTGGCGCCGCCGACGGCCGTCCAGAACCACCACGTCGCGTAGAAGGGCGGCGCGGGCAAGAGCACTTGCGAGACCGGCACCGACGTCGTCGTGGCCGTGGCAACGATGATCCACGACGAGAACGGCTCGTGGGCTTCGCTCGTGATCGCCAGGCGGTGCGGGCCCGAGGCCACGCTCAGCTGTCCGGCCGGTGCCGTGCCTTTGACGGCGTCGTCAACCAGGATCTTGCTGCCGTCTTTGACGCCTTCGAGCACCAGCAGGCCCGCGGCCGGCGGGCCCAGCGTGGGGAACAGCTTGTCGACGGCCGGCGCGATGACGTCGAGCAGCAGCAGCGGCTCGCCGCCCCAGCGCTCGTCGACGCGGGCGAGGGTCTGGGCCTTTTTGCTGTCGATGGCCGAGAGGCTCACGGCGTAGCCGCCGTCGACCTTGGCCACGCGGGCCTGCACGACGACGTCGGCGCCGAGGGCGTCGGCGATGTCGGCCAGGCAGCTCTGCTCGGCGCACCCGCTGACCTGCTTGTCGCGCTCGTGGCTCAGCAAGGTGTCGATCTCTTCGGCGGAGATGACCTCGGCGCCGGTGCGCTTCTTGACCTGGTCGGCGATGCGCGAGCTGACCTGCGGACCGATGGCTTGCAGGGCGGCGGCGTCTTGCCCCTCGACGACGGTGCGCATGACCGCGACCTTGGCGGGGTGTTCGGCGTCGGCGAGGGCCTGCGGCGCGAGGCCCGACAGGGCAAGGACGGCGAGAGCGGGCAGACAACGCATGGACACAAGATGCCGCGCCGACGTCGACAGAGCACCTTTGCCGAGCGCACGAGACAGCTTGTCGCCCCCGCTCGAACGGGCCAGAACGAGCCCATGGCGCTGTCGACGACCCTGTTCGGCGAGGTCTTTACGTTCCCCGACGTCAAAGACGTGCTGGCGCGCGCCAACGAGCCGCGCTCGGGTGATGAG
Organism: Myxococcota bacterium; assembly: GCA_046593615.1. Lineage (GTDB taxonomy): Bacteria > Myxococcota > UBA727 > UBA727 > VGSZ01 > VGSZ01. The sequence continues at coordinate 9,597 of JBKJNL010000216.1, forward strand.
CAGGCCGGCCTGGCGCCGAAGTCCATGCGACAGATGGCCGCCGCCAAGCGCGTGCTCGCCGACCTGAGCTTGCAGGAGCTGCGCGAGAACCCGTCGGTGCCCTACGAGACCGACGAGGTCACCCGCGTCGTCGAAGACGGCATCACCGGCGACCAGAACGCGACGCGGGCCTACAGAAAAATCTCGTGCTGGTCGGTCTCGCAGCTGCGCGAATTCATCCTCGACGACGCCACCACCGGCGACATGGTCAACGAGCTCACGCCTGGCCTCACCCCCGAGATGGTCGCCGGCGTCGCCAAGCTGATGTCCAACATGGACCTCGTCATGGCCGGCAAGAAAATCCGGGTGACCGCGGTCTGCAACAACACCATCGGCCTGCCGGGCCGCCTCGCCTGCCGCCTGCAACCCAATCATCCCCGCGACGACGTCGACGGCATCCTGGCCGCCGTCAAAGACGGGCTGTCGTTCGGCAACGGCGACGCCGTCATCGGCATCAACCCCAGCACCGACGACGTCGACAAGTGCAAAGACATCCTGCAGGGCGTGAAAGACCTGATGCGCCGGTTCCGCGTGCCGACGCAGAACTGCGTGCTGGCCCACCTCACGGTGCAGATGGAGGCCCTGCGGCGCGGCGCGCCCCTCGACCTGATGTTCCAGTCCATCGCTGGCAGCGAAGGGGCCAACAAGAATTTCGGCGTCACCGTCGCGCTGCTCGACGAGGCCTACGACCTGACGCTGCGCGAGGGGACAGCAAAAGGTCCCAACGTCATGTACTTCGAAACCGGACAAGGAACTGCGTTATCGGCCAACGCCCATCATGGAACAGATCAAGTCACCATGGAGGCCCGTGCCTATGGTCTGGCCCGGCGCTACAAGCCGTTTCTGGTCAACAGCGTTGTCGGCTTCATCGGTCCCGAATATCTGAAAAACGGCAAACAGATCACGCGCGCCGGCCTCGAGGACCACTTCATGGGCAAGCTCATGGGTCTGTCGATGGGCTGCGATGCTTGTTATACAAATCATGCCGACGCCGATCAGAATGATCAAGAGAACCTGGAGATGCTGCTGGCCATGGCCGGCGTCAACTATTTGATGGGCATCCCCATGGGCGATGACGTGATGCTGAATTACCAGACCACGTCGTTCCACAACAACGCGGCGCTGCGCGACCTGCTGGGCCTGCGCCCCTCGCCCGAGTTCGAGCAGTGGATGGAGGACTTCGGCCTCTGGCGAAACGGCAAGCTCACCAAAAAGGCCGGCGACCCCTCGGTGTTCGCCGCGGCCACCGGCGCCAGGACGAAGCCGGCGTCATCGCCGAAGCCATCATCGAAGCCGATGTCGGCGAAGCCGGCGTCGAAGCAGGCCTCCAAGCAGGGGGCTTCGTGATCGACCAGAAGCTGCTCGAGCAGATCGTGCGCGAGGTGGTGCAAGAAGCCGTCAACGGCAACAACCAGGGGCGCTCTGCGGAATCCCTCGGCCCGTCGCATTCGTCGTCGTCGTCGTCGTCCCCGTCGTCGTCGTCGTCGTCGTCAGCAGAGCCTTGCGACGATCACTGCACGCCGCCCCGGCGCAGCGCGCGCGTCGAAGACGCCGCCGAGGTGCGCCGCGTGGTCGCCGCGTCGCCAGCGCGCCTGGCCCAGGGCCGCGTGGGCACGCGCTACACGACCGAGAAGTACCTGACGCTGCGGGCCGAGGGATTCCGCAGAGCGCCCCTGGTTGTTGCCGTTGACGGCTTCTTGCACCACCTCGCGCAC
>JBKJNL010000621.1:0-2895 GCA_046593615.1 Myxococcota bacterium
CAGGTGAATGGCGAGCAGTTGGCCCTGGCCGACCTCGGCCCCGGCGAGGTGTTCGGCGAGACCGCGGTGTTCGCGCAGACAGCGCGCACGGCGACCATCCAAGCCCTCACCGACGTCACCGTCCAGGTGGTGAGTCACGAGGTCTTCGAGAAAGACCTCGGCATGGCCTCGGCCATGGGCGCGTTCGTCAAGGCCGTGGCCCAGCGCTTCGTCACCACCGACCAACAGTTGCGTGCCCTGCAGCACGAGGTGCAGCAGGTGGCCCTGGCCCGCGAGCGCTCCGCCGCCGAGGCCCAGCAGACCGCGGGGCAGCAGGCCGCCCAGGCCGCGCTGCCCGAGCCGCAGCCACCCCAGACGCAGCCGCAGACGCCGCCGCCATCGAACACGTTGACGTCGCCGTGGTCGTCGGTGCCGGCGTTGACGTCGTCGCCGTCGTCGCCGCCGTCGACGCAGATGTCGCGGTTGCCGTCGGGGCGGCTGCCGTCGATGGCGGTGTCGCGGCCGGTGACCATCGCCAGCCCGTTCGCGCTCATCGACGCCGTGGTGCGGTTGCAGGCCCTCGCCGAGCGGCCCACCGACACCGGCGGGTTGCTGCTCGAGGCCCTGGTGCGCGGCACCCAGGCCGTCAGCGATGATCGCGCGCGCCAAGCCGCTGTCGCCGCAGCCACCGCGGCCGTGGCTGCCGCCGGACCCACCGGAGCCAACGCCGCCGCACACCCCGACGCGTCAGCTGGGTAACGACGACGACGACGACGACAACGACGACGACAGCGACGACGACAACGGCACCGACGACGTCAGCGTGACCCTCAGATGAGGTCGGCGATCAGGCGGCTGTTGGTCTGCTCGCGGCCGAGGCCGAGCCGCTCGGCGACGGCGAGGGGCACGCAAAAGTGCGTCACGCTGATTGACGGGTTGTGACCGCTCGCCGGCGTGTACGGGTAAACCGTGCGCCCGCGCGGGCTGTAGCGCTCGAGGCGCAGATAGCCGGCGCGCTCGGCGCACTCGCTCCAGCTCAACGGCAGCACGATTTCGAAGGGCGACGGCGGTCGCTTCTCCGCCGGCCGCAGGCCCTGTCCCGAGCGCTCGTGCACGTACTTGAAGCCTGCGTGGTAGGTGTTCCACGCCGTCGCCAGCAGGTCGTCGACCGACAGCCCGGTCTCTTCAGTGAACAGCAGCACGATGCCGGCGTCGGCGTAGCCCTTGAGCACCGCGGTCATGCGCTCGTCGGTCTGGTTTCTCACCTCGTGGAACCCGTTGCCGACGATCATCACCGCGCCCCGCGGATCGATGTGCTGCGCGCGCATCGCGTCGACCAGCAGACCCGGCTCACCGATGTCGGCCTTGCGCACGAACACCATCGACGCCGGCAACCGGCCGGCATCGCGTTCGGCGACGGCGGCGTCGACCGCGGCGTCTTCGAGGTCGGCGCCGACGTATTGCAGCGGCTGCGGTTGCTTGTCGCCGGGCAGGGGCGTGCGCAGCGCGCGTTGTCGCGTGGCCTCGCCTTTGCCGAGGGCGTGCTCGACAAAGACGCGGTAGCCGAAGCCGGTGTCGCTGCAGAAGCGGTCGAGGGCGTCGTTGGCCTGCTCAAAGGTGTGGCGGTTGGCGTCTTGCGAGGCAGCGACGTTGGCGCCGCGCTCGACCCAGACCGCGCCGCGGCCGCGCACGAGGATGTCGTCGAGCTGGCGCATGTACTGGTGGTAGGCCTCGACAATGCCAAACGGACCGATGCCGCGCTCGAGCACCCGCCGGCCGACGGCGCCGAGCAGCCCATGGGCGTCGACGACGCCGACCTCGCGCAACGTCGCCAGCAGGCCGTCGCCGAGGGCGCGATCGGCGTCGGCGCTGCCCACGAGCGCTGCGGCATCGACGACGCCGCGCTCGAGCACCTGCGTGGCCCGCTGGGCGGCGCGCAGGCCGAGCACGATGGGCAACAAGCGAAAGCCCAGCTCGATCTCGCGCGGCCCCGGCGTGAAGCGGCCCGGCGCTTCGGCTTCGGCGGGCAACGGCGACTGCAACAGCGCCGTCAGCGCCGCGCGCTCGGGAGTGCGCTCGGCATCGCGCTCGCCGCGAAACACGCGGGCCCAGGTGGCCGCCAACGACGACGGCAGGCGTTGATCGAGCGACGGCGCCCACGAAAACGCCGCCCGGGCCGCGGCGTGATCGGCGCGGCGATAGCCACCGCCCGCCGCCGCGATCAACAGGCCGCGCGAGAGCAGGAAACGCAGATCGACGACGAGCTCGGGGGCCAGAAGTGGGGCGAGCCGCTCGGGCTTCAGCACTTCGCCGGCGAGCAGGCGCTGCGACAGGCCGAGCCGCGCGAAGCTGCGCAGCACGTGCCACGTCAGCCAGAGGTCGGGCGGCGCCGTGATCGACGCCGTCAGCACCACCTGCCGCACCACCTTGGCGGCGTCGGTGGTCGAGGCCCCGGCCTCGGGCGACAAGCGAGCGGCGGCGGTGGCGACGACGTCGACGGCGGCCAGGGTCTTTTCGCCGTCGGCGAGGATGTGCGGCACCCAGTCGCGAAAGCGCGTCCAGGCCGGCTCTTGCAGGTAGGGGTGCCCGGCGGAGGTGCGCCCGGTGGGCACCGTCAGGATCACGGCCAGCTCGCGGGCGCGGGCGTCGCCGGCGACGGCGGGGATCTGCAACAGACGATCAGCGAGGCTCAAGGGGACTCCACGGCTTCGCCCATCGTGGAGTCCCGCCGGCGATAGCGCCACCCCAGCGCTGCGTCCGGGTCCGAAATCAGCGGCCTTTGACATGACAATGAAACCGCCAAGGTTGGCGATCCACCACTCTTCAAGCACGTGCCCCGTCTGGTCGCCCGCGCGGCTCCGGACCGTGAGCAGGCGCCGCACGCCGACAGCCCGCCTGGCCGGCATCCCGATGCGG
>JBKJNL010000631.1:0-5779 GCA_046593615.1 Myxococcota bacterium
GACTTCGCGCAGCTGCAAGACCGCCAGGTCGTCTCCGATCTCTACGTCGACCAGCTGCGCACCGGCCTCGTCGCCGTCGCCGCCGCCGTCTACGAGGCCCGCAACCCCCTGCAAGACGGCGCCGGCGACCACGACGCCTTTGCCACCGTCGACGCCCTGCTGGCCGACCTGCTGCCGCGGGCCTTTCGCCGCCCCGTCGACCAGGGCGAGACCGGGCGCTTCAAGGGCTTCTTTCTCGAGCGCAAGTCCGAGCTTGGCTTCGCCCCCGCCTACCAGCTGCTGTTGCAGGGAATCCTGCAATCCCCGGCCTTTTTGTATCGACTGGAGCTCGAGGTTTCTGGCGACGCGGACGAGCTCGGCCGGGTGCCGGTGTCGTCGGTCGAGATGGCCACGCGCCTGTCGTACTTCTTGTGGGGCAGCGGCCCCGACGACGAGCTGCTGCGCGCTGGCGCCGACGGCGAGCTGGCCGACCCGGCCCTGTTGGCGCTGCAGGCCGAGCGTCTGCTGCTCGACCCGAGGGCGATGAACGCCATCCAGAGCTTCCACCGCCAGTGGCTCGACCTCGACCGCGTGTTGCAGACGAACAAGTCGCCCACCCGCTTTCCGCAATACAATGAATTCCTGCGCGGCGCGATGCGCCAAGAGGCCACCGACTTCATCGACCTCGTGTTCCAGAAAGACGCCAAGCTGCGCACCTTGCTGACGTCCCGCGAGACGCGGCTCATCCCGGCCCTGGGCCCGCTCTACGGCGTCGATGTCACCGAAGACAACGTCGTCGTCGAGCTGCCGCCCGAGCGCTCGGGCATCCTCACGCAGGCGCAGTTCCTCGCCGCCCGCGGCCACGCCGTCGAAGGCTCGCCGGTGCTGCGCGGTGTGTTCGTCCTCGAGAAGCTCATCTGCGAAGCGCCGCCGCCGCCGGGTGGCGACATCGACACGACGCCGCCGCAGCCCGAAGAAGACGGCAACGAAGCCCGCACCAACCGCTCCCGCTACAAGGCCCACGAAGACAGCCCGCAGTGCGCGGGTTGCCACAAGCCCATCGACGGCATCGGCTTCGGCCTCGAGGCTTTTGACGCCGTCGGCCAGTTCCGAGAGACCGACAACGGCCTGCCCGTCGACGACAGCGGCACCCTCGAGCAGACCCGCATCGGCGGCGACTTCGTCGGCGCCGCGGCGCTCGGGCAGAAGCTGGCGAGCAGCCCGGTGGTCACCGCCTGCGTCGCCAAGCACTGGTTCCGCTTCGCCAACGGCCGCCGCGAAGAGCCCGCCGACGCCCCCGACCTCGACGTCATCACCGCCGAATTCGACGTCGCCGACGGCGACATGCGCGCCTTGTTGAAAGCCATCGTTCTCACCGATGCCTTCCGGCTCCGGAGGGTCCCATGAACCCGTTGCTTCGTCGTCGTCGTTTCTTGCAGGCCACCGGTCTCGGCGCGGGCTCGTTGTTCTTGCCGTCGCTGCTGGGAGCGGGACTGCTCGGCTCAGGTGCGGCCCGGGCCCAGGCGACGGCGCCGCCGAAGCGGCTCATCGTGATGTTCACGCAACACGGCTTCGTCTACGACGCGATCAAGATGCGCCCTGGTGCGGGCCAGAGCGGCGGCGTCTCCGAGTCCGCCGACTTCGACATCGCCCTCGCCGACGTCGACGACGCCCAGCTGTCACGCGTGTTGCGGCCGCTGGCGCCGTTCAAGGATCGCTTGAGCGTCATCGACGGCCTGGCCATGGCCACCGCCGAAGCCGACATCTTGTTCAACGAGCACGACAAGGGCGCGCGCCACGCGCTCACCGGCAAGCACATCATCGATGCCCCCGGCGGCGTGCAGGCCGGCGGCGCATCGTTCGACCAGCTCGTCGCGCGCCAGCTCGCCCAGTCGGGGCGCCTGAAGTCCATCGAGCTCGGCGTCACCGGCAGCAGCAACGGCGGTGCCGTCTACCGCGACGCCAACCAGCCGCTGCCCCCCGACAGCGACCCGCGCGGCGCGTTTTCGCGCTTGTTCCCGGTCGCGGGCGCCGACGTGGCCAGCGACGCCAACAAGGTGGCGTCGGGGCAGTCGTCGGTGCTCGACCTCGTGCGCGGCCAGTACGACGACCTCGTGCCGCGCCTGTCGGGCGAGGACAAAAAGAAGCTCGAGCTGCACCGAGACCTCGTGCGCGACGCCGAGCTGCGCGTGCGCGCCCTGCAAGAGCTGCAATGCCGCGGACCCAGCGAGCCCGCCCTCGTCGACGACTTCGGCAGCGTCGAGCACTACGAGTCGCGCTTCGACGCCTTTGTCGACATCACCGCCGCGGCCCTGGCCTGCGACCTCACGCGTGTCGTCACGCTCCAGATGTCGCAGCTGCGCAACGACCACCTCGGCATCGCCGGCGACGTCCACGCCGACTTCGCCCACAACAGCGACACCAACCCGACGTCGATCGAGGTCATGAGCCGCTACGGCGAAGTCCACGCCGAGCACTTCCGCCGCCTGCTGGTGGGTCTCGACAGCGTCCCCGAAGGCAACGGCTCGCTGCTCGACAACTGCGCGGTGCTCTGGTGCAGCGAGCTCGCCAACGGCACGCACAAGTACAACCTCTGGCCGGCCGTCGTCGCCGGCGGCGCGGGCGGCGCCTTGCGCATGGGGCGCTACCTGCGCTTCGTGCCCGCGACCAAGAACGCCAACCCGAACCCGGGTTTCGCCGGCGTCGAGCGCGTCATCGGCCGCCCGCACAACCACCTGTTGACGTCGCTGGCACAGGCCGTCGGCGCCGACGTCGACAGCGTCGGTGAGACCGAGCTGTTCACCACCGAGGGCGAGCGGATCGATCTCAGCGGCCCGATCCCCGAGCTCATGAGCTGAGGCCTGGCAGAGCGTCAGCGATCGCCGCCGACGGCCGAACGTCGTCGCGGGCAGCGTGTCGCTGTCGGCAGGGCGGTTCACCGACGAGGCGGCCGGCCCTATCACGCCTGGCCCATGCAAATTGTGACACATGGCAAAGGAGACATGACCACGGCTAGTGTTCCGCTCGATGACTGAAGCGCTCGTCGAGACCCCCACGGTTGCCCAGCTGCTGCCCCTCATCGGACGCGGGCCAGAGGCCTTTGCCCGCGACGTCGGCGGTTGGCTGCTCGTTGGCCATCTGCCCGACGAAGGAGCGGCGTGGTTCTACCGCACCGGCACGGTCAACACGGCGCGGGCGATGCGCGCGGCCACCGGCGAGCTCGAGGCGATGCTCGACGCGGACTGGGCGGCCTGGACCATCAAGAAGCGCGTCGGCAACCAATTCCCCGACACCGTGTTCGTCGGCCGCTCGACCAGCAACGACATCACGATTCCGCACACGAGCATCTCCAAGCTGCATGCGCGCCTGCGCTACGGCGACGGCGGACCGTTGCTGCCAGATGGCGGCTCGTCCAACGGCACGATGCTGAACGGCGACCCCGTTGGCACCGGCGTCGACGTCGCCGTCGCCCACGGCGACCTCGTGCGCTTCGGCTCGCTGGTCTTTCAGTGTTTCGAGCCCAGGCTGCTGCACAACGTCCTCGAGCGTTTCGCCAGCACCCGCTGACCGTCCCGGCGGTTCCCGACCGAGAACAGCTTGCCGGCGGGGACGAACCCCGCTAACCGCGGCCCATGGGTGAGCACGTTTCAGCGCTCGTCGCGCAGAGCGACGGTGCCGGTGGATTCTTGACGATGGCGCTGCCGCTCGTCGTCATGGTCGTCGTCATGTACTTCTTGATGATCCGGCCCGAGCGCAAAAAGGCGGGCGATCACACCACGTTCCTCTCGTCGCTCAAGCGGGGCGACGAGGTCGTTTTGACCTCGGGCATCATCGGCAAGGTGCACTCCGTCGACGAGCGCACGCTGACCCTCGAGATCGCCGACAAGGTGAAGATCAAGGTGCTGAAGGTGGCCGTCACCGGCACCGCGCAGCGCTTCCTCGCCAACCCCTCCGACGCCGACAAGGTCCCCAAAAAGGACGACGGCGAAGCAGTCACCGCAGCCGCCGGGGCCGAAAGAACCGAGAAGCCCGAAAAGCGGGCGTCGTAGCCGTCGTCGTCGACCACCTTTGAAGGCTCGGGCCGTCAGGCTTTGGCCGTCCGGCATTTGGGCCGTCAGCCTTTTGGGCGCCACCAGAGAGATCCATGCAAACCACCGTCCTCATCCGCCTCGCTCTCGTGCTCGGACTCGTCGCCTTTGCCGGCTACGTGCTGACGCCGACGGTCGTCTACTTCAGCCTCACCGACGACGAGCTCGCCGAGGTCCAGAAGGACACGGCGACCTTCAAGAAGCACGTGCCGTCGTGGTCGCCGACGAGCCACATCGTGCCCGGCCTCGACCTGCAGGGCGGCGTGCACATGGTGCTCGGCGTCGACCTCGACAAAGCGGTGTCTGATCGCGCGCGCCGCATCTCGAACCGCATGCGCACCGACCTCGAAGAAAAGAAGATCGGCTTCACCGCCGTCGACCACCTCGGCGACGAGGGCAAGGGCGACCGCGTCCGCACCGCCTTCAACGACGCCGCCGCCGCTGCCACCTTCGACAAAGACCTCGCCGAGAACTACGCCGACCTGCTCGAGGTCAGCCGCGACGGCAACACCGTGACCTGGCGGGTCCACCCCGACTGGGTCAAGAAGGTTCGCACCGACGCCGTCGACCAGACCATCAAGACCATCACCAACCGCATCGACAAGATGCACGTGACCGAGCCGTCGATCACCAAGCGCGGTGACACCCAGGTCCAGGTCCAGCTGCCCGGCTTCGCCAACCCCGAAGAAGCAAAGGCCCTCATCGGCCGCACGGCACAGCTCGAGTTCCAGATGTGTGACGACGAGAGCGACTTCCTCACGAAGATCGAGGGCCTGCCCGAGTGGTCCAAGCTTCAGCAGTCGGGCTTCCAGCGCAAAGACGGCAACTACGCCACCGACATCTACCTGGAGTTCCCCGAAGAGCGCTTGAAAGACCTGCGCCAGTTCCTGGTCGGCAAGGTGCCCACCGGTCTCGTCGTCAAATACGGCCGCGAGTTCCGCCGCCAGGGCGAAGACCAGAAGTTCCGCACATACACCCTCAAGGCCGACGTCTCCCTCACCGGCGACGACCTCGTCGACGCCCGCGTCTCGATGGGCTCGCCCGAGCAGCCGCAGCCCTCGGTGTCGATCGACTTCTCGCCCACCGGCCGCCAGCTGTTCGGCGACCTGACGACGAAGAACGTCGGCAAGCGCATGGCCATCGTGCTCGAAGACATCATCGACAGCGCCCCGGTCATCAACGAGCCCATCACCGGCGGCAGCGCGGCCATCTCGATGGGCGGCAGCCGCACCCGTGACGAGATGCTGAAAGACGCCAACCAGCTCTCGCTGGTCTTGAAGTCCGGCGCGCTGCCCGCACCCATCACCTTTCGCGAAGAGCGCAGCGTCGGACCGAGCCTCGGCAAAGACGCCCTGGCGCAGTCGAAGCTGGCCTCGATGATCGGCGCCATCCTCGTGACGCTCTTCATGCTGGTCGTCTACCGCGTGGGTGGTTTGTTCGCGATGATCGCCGCGGCGCTCAACGTCTTTTTCGTCTTGGCTGCTCTGTCATTGTTTGGTGCATCTTTGTCGCTGCCCGGCATCGCCGGACTGCTGCTGACAGTCGGCATGGCCGTCGACGCCAACATCATTATCAATGAGCGCATTCGCGAAGAGCTGCTGATGGGCAAGACCGCGCGGTCCGCCGTCGACGCCGGCTACAACTCCGCCTTTACCGCCATCCTCGACTCCAACGTGGCGTCGTTCCTGGCCGGCCTGGTCATCCTGCAGTTC
>JBKJNL010000666.1:0-7170 GCA_046593615.1 Myxococcota bacterium
GCACCGCGGTTCCCCCGGCAGGGGCCGTCGTCGTCGCCCGCGTCGGCGTCGTCGTCGTCGTCGGCGTCGTCACTTGGGCATCGCGTCGAAGTGCAGGTAGCCGTGGATGATCGGGTCGAGGATCTCGGCCAACACGTAGGTGCCGACGAGGATCGACACCGAGCTCAGCACCACGGCCCGGGTCGCGGCCTCGCCGACCCCGCGGGCGCCGCCGGCGGCCTGGAAGCCCTGGTACGAAGAAATCAGCGAAATCTGCGCACCAAAAAATGCTGCTTTGATCCAGCCTTCGTAGAAGTCGTCGGGGTCGAGCGCCTGCCAGGTCTCGAAAAAGAAGACGCCGGGGTCGACGCCTTCTCTGACGACGGCGATCAGCCAGCTGCCAAAGAAGCCCGTTCCGCAAAAGATGGCCGTCAGCAGCGGCATCATCAAAGTCGCGGCGATGAAGCGCGGAACCACAAGATACTGAACAGGCTCGACCGCGAGCGTCGCCATGGCGTCGATCTGCTCGGTGACCTTCATGGTGCCGAGCTCGGTGGCCATGCCCGACCCGCTGCGGCCCGCGACCATCAGGCCCGTCAACACCGGCCCGAGCTCGCGCGAGAGCGTGATGAGCGTGGCCGGGCCGACGAGCGCTTCAGCGCCAAAACGCCGAAATGCCTGCAGCATCTGGAAACCAAAGACGAGGCCGGTGAAGAAGCCGGTCAGCACGACGATGAACAGCGAGCCGAAGCCGACATCCATCAGGTGGCGGAACAGCTGGCTCCAACGAAACGGGCGACGCGGCAGCCACCGCAGCGTGTTGAGCGAGAACATCGCCAGCTGACCGACCTGCTGCACGAACGCCAGCGGGCCGTGGCCGAGGGCGGCGATGGTGTCGACGAGCGGGTTGGGGCGCGGTGGCGCCGCCGGCTGCGTCGGCGGGACGGGCGCCGAGGGCCCTGGCGTGCGGGGCCCCAGACGGGAGTCGGGAGCACGGGCGGCGGGCTCGGTTGCTTCGTCGTCGACGCCGCGCGCACCCGGCAGGTTGGAAGGCTTGTCGACCACGTCGTCGACGTTCGCAGGGCTGCGCCCGGGCGGTCAAGCCCGTCGTTTGGGCGGTCGTCGACGACGAAGCCGCGATCGACGGAGACGGCGCCGCACGCTGGGCTCATGGCCAGCCGATCGCGCGAGCCGGTTCGCCAGCCGATCGGACGCGGCCTGGTGGGTCGCGCACCGTCGTCGTCGTCGTCGTCGGTGCGGGTGGGACGTTGCTGCCGCGATCGGGGCGAAGCGCCCCCACATCGTCGGGAGCGAGCCGCGCTCGAGCGGGAGTCGCGCGAGAAAAAAGCGACGGCCCGGGAGGGTCCCGGGCCGTCCATGAACGTCGTCTTGTGACGGGTGGGGAGCTTCAGTCGGTGCGACGGCGGGCGAAGCCGACGACGATCATCAAGAAGATCGCACCGATCACGCTGCCGATGAAGCCCGCCGACTGCAGGCCGCCGATGTGCTCGCCGGCGATGAGGCTGGCGATGGTGCCGCCGGTGAACGAGCCGGCGACGCCGAGCAGCGTGGTCTTGATGAAGCCGAGCTTCTGGCGCCCCGGCGTCAACGCCCGCGCCACCAGGCCGGTGAAGAAACCAAAAACGATCCACGCGAGCACGCCCATGATGAAGCCTCCTGCTTCGGCACTGGTAGGCACCGGCCGGGCGACGTCCATGCGCTCGATCACGCCGCGTGGCCGGGCGTCACGCGGCGCGCGCGGCGACCCAATAAAAAGAACCCGCCGCCGAGGCACCGGATGACGGCGCGAGGGCGGCGGGGGCAGGTTTTCGATCAGGTCAGGTCAGGTCAGTCAGGTCAGGCGAGCACGCGGCGGCGGCCCGTGACGAGGCCGACGACGAGCATCAGCACGATCGCGCCGAGCACGCTGCCGATGAAGCCGGCGCCCGCGGTGTCGGTGATCTGGTGGCCGGTCAACAGGTTCCCGGCCGCACCACCGAGAAGCGAGCCGACTACGCCGAGGATGGTCGTCATCACGATGCCCATCTTCTGGTCACCCGGCAGCACGGCGCGAGCGATGAGACCGACGACGAAACCGAAAACGATCCAAGCGAGAATGCCCATGACGTGCTCCGAGTTGAGAGTTGCAGTCTGCAGTTCGATGAGCAGACATCGTGCCGTTCTCACGCGTCGTCAGACCGCCGCGGCATCTTCTCCAGAACGCCCCATGCTCGACGACACGTGGCGCCCTTGCGCGCGCCGCTCGCGCAGCCAGCCGTCGAGCTCGAGGAGAGCGCGCTCCGACGCCTGCGCCTTGCGCGCGGCCTTGTCGGGCTTCTTCTTCTTGCCCTTGGCGTCGATGACCGGCTGGGCGTCGATGGGCGGCATCATCGACCAGATGACGTTGCTCGGCTGGTAGGCGCTGTCGCCGAACGCGCGCAGCACGCCCCGGCAGTGGCGCCACAATCCCCCGAGCGCCGTCGTCGCCGGCGGCACCGACAGCGGCAGCCCGCGCAGGTGATCGAGCAGCACCAGCGACGTCAACAGCCCCGAGGCAGTGGATTCGACGTAGCCCTCGACGCCGGTGATCTGCCCCGCGAGGAACACCGACGGACGCGACTTGAGGCGGCCCTTGTCGTCGAGCACGGCGGGGGCGTCGACGTAGGTGTTGCGGTGGATGGCGCCGTAGCGAAGGAACTTGACCTCTCGCAGCGCCGGGATGAGCGCGAACACCTCACGCTGGGCTGGCTGCTTCATCCGGGTCTGACATCCAACAAGATTGTATGACGAGCCGTGGATGTCTTCTTTGCGCAACTGTAAAACTGCATGTGCTTTGGCGTTGGTCACGGGGTGGTACAGGCCCACCGGCTTCATCGGCCCGAAGCGCAGGGTGTCCTTGCCGCGCTCGGCCATGACCTCGATGGGCAGGCAGCCGTCGAAGTAGTGCAGCTCTTCGAATTCGTGGGCCGTGGCCCGGTCGGCGCTGCGCAGGGCGTCGTAGAAGACGTCGTATTCAGCGGGGTTCATCGGGCAGTTCAAATAGTCCGCTGTGTCGCCCTTGTTCCACCGGGATTTGAAATACGCGCCACCGGAGCTGCCCGGCGACGGCGGCAGCTCGTCCTCGGTGAGGATGCTCTCGGCGTCGACGATGGGCGCGATGGCGTCGTAGAAAGCCAGCCGCTCTTTGCCGCACAGCCGCGCGATGTCGGCGGCGAGGGCATCTGACGTCAGCGGCCCCGTGGCCACCAGCGTGGTGACGTCGTCGTCGGGCAGCCCGCGCACCTCGCCGGGCACGAGCGTGACCCGCGGGTGCGCGCGCAGCTTGCCTTCGACGGTGTCGGCGAAAACGATGCGGTCGACGGCGAGGGCGTCGCCGGCCGGCACCCGGGCGATCTCGGCGCACGCCATCAAGAACGAGCCCAGCCGGCGCATCTCCTCTTTGATGAGCCCGACGGCGTTGTCGACGTTGCTGCTGCGAAACGAGTTCGAGCAGACGAGCTCGGCCAGGCGATCCGACGTCTGCGCCGGCGTCCGCTTCTCGGGTTTCTGCTCGTGCAGGACGACGTCGACGCCGGCCTCGGCCAGCTGCCAGGCGGCTTCGCAACCTGCGAGCCCGCCGCCGATGATGCGCACGCGTTCGGTCATGTCCGCCGCGTAGCACGGGGCTGCGACGGTGCCTCCGCGGGCCGCACGCTGGTCGCTCAATACATAGGTGATGATGTAACCGGTCGGCCAATCGGGTGCGCACTCTTTTGCGATTCGACGACGACCGCGGCGGCCGGCGGCGCCGGATCCGTGCACCGAAACCGGGCTCGATTCGGTTGAACGGGTGGAGGCCTCCACGCGTGACTGCAGCCCTCGATCGCCTGCTTGTGGCCCTGGAATCCGGGACCGGCTTCGACGACGTCGAGCCGGGCCTGCTGTGGGCGGCCCTCGCCGCGGCCGGCATCACGCCGTCGTGGCGCGAGGCGGTCAGAGCTGCCGGAGGGCCTGGCGCGTTGCTCGCGCGGGGCATGGTGCCGGCGTTCACCCAGCCACAGCGGCGCCCGCGGCTGCTCGACCGACCTGGAATTGCCGCGCGCCTCGAGAAGCTCGCGCCGTTCTTGAGCGCCGGCGGCCGCGTGGTCTCCGCCGACGACGAGCTCGAGCGCTTCGTCGACGAGCCGGTCCTGTGCTTCTACGGCTGCGGCCACGGGCGCCTGCCGCGATCGTCGACGCCCGTCGTCGCCGTCGTGGGCAGCCGCGACGCCCGCGTCGAGCACCTTGAGCGGACCTCGCGGGTCACGCAGGCGCTGGTCGACGCCGGCGTCACCATCGTCAGCGGCGGGGCCATCGGCATCGACCGGGCCGCGCAACACACCGCGCGACTGCACCGCGGCGCCTTTGTCGTCGTCGCCGGCGACCTGCCCATCAAGCGGCCCGACCCGGTCATCGCCGACCCCGACCTGTGCTGGGTCACGCCACACGCGCCCTGGGACATGCACGGCCGCCACCAATGGGCCAAGCGCAACACCTGGATCGCGGCCGCGGCCGACGTCGTCATCGTCGTCTGCGGCGGGGCGCTGTCGGGCACCCGGCACACCGTCGAGGCCGCGGTGAAGCTGGGCCGCCCGGTGGTGACGTTGCCCATCCTCGATGTCGACGACCCGCTGATGGTCATTCCCCGGGCCCTGCTCGACCACGGCATCGGCCACGAGATCGACGACGACGTCGATGTCGACGCGCTGTTGCGGCTGCAGCCGCGCGTCGGGGCGCGCGAGGCGTTTCGGGCCTGGTCGTCGACGACGGGCAAGCCCCGCGGCGGCACGCTGTCGTCGTCAAGGGGGGGCACCTTGCCTCTGCCGCTGTCCCCATCGCTTTCCGACGCCGAGCTCGCGCTCGACGACGACGAAGCGCCGCCCCTGCTGCGGCTGCTGCGGGCCCATGGTGGCCGCCTGCTGATCGACGAGGCCGCCGCCCGGCTGTGCACCACCATGCGCGCGCTGCTGGTGGACGCCGCGGCCCTCGAGCTCGACGGCGCGTTGCGTCGAGAAGGAGCGCTCTTGTGCCTGGTGTGAACGCTGGTTCAACCGCGGGCGTGAGCGACGAGCCTCGCGGGCTCCTGCGTTGAATTCGTCGTCGAAAAAGTTATGAGCGTCGACGAGGACCGCTTTGGTCCTCGTGCTTTTTCGCGCGTTCGCAAAGCGCGCCAGACGAAACGGGAAACGACGATGATGAAGGGCGCCAAAGCCGACGTGACCAAATGCATCGGCAACACGCCGATCGTGCGGCTCAACAAGGTGGCCGCCCACGTCGGGCCGCACGTCGAGGTCTACGGCAAGCTCGAGTACATGAATCCGGGCGGCTCGGTGAAAGACCGCATCGGCGCCCACATGCTCGAGAAGGCCGAGCAGGCCGGCAAGATCAAGCCCGGCGGCACCATCATCGAAGCCACCAGCGGCAACACCGGCATGGGCCTCGCCATTGCCGCCGCCGTCAAAGGCTACAAGTGCATCTTTGTGATGGCCGACAAGCAGAGCGAAGAAAAGCGTACAGCTTTGCGCTCGGTCGGGGCCCAGGTCGTCATCTGCCCGACCAACGTCGAACCCGAAGATCCGCGCTCGTATTATTCGGTGGCCAAGCGCCTGTCTGAAGAGACACCGAATTCGTTCTACGCGATGCAGTACTGGAACCCGGACAACCCCGAGGCCCACCAGCTCTACACCGGCCCCGAGATCTGGGATCAGACGGGCGGCGAGCTCGACGCCCTCGTCGTCGCGGCCGGCACCGGCGGCACGCTGGTGGGCAACGCCCGCTACCTCAAGACGAAAAAGCCCGCGGTGAAGATCGTCGGCGTCGACCCCGTCGGCTCGATCTATTACGACCTTTTCCACACCGGCAAATGGCCGAAACCCCACAGCTATTTCGTCGAAGGCTTCGGCGAAGACTTCATGCCTTCTACGATGGACCTGAAAGCCATGGACGACTGCGTCCAGGTCAACGACCGCGAGTCGTTCATGATGGCCCGCCGGCTGATTCGCGAAGAAGGCCTGTTGTGCGGCGGCTCGTCCGGCTCCGCCGTGGCCGGCGCCATCAAGTTCGCCGAGCGCATCGCCAAAGAGGGCCCGCGTGAGGTGCCGTACCGCGTGTTGGTGATCATCCCCGACAGCTCGTCGCGCTACCTCTCGAAGTTCCTGAACGACGAATGGCTGAAAGACGCGGGCCTGCTCGATCGCGAGACCATGGCCGGCACCGTCGACGACATCCTGCGCAAGAAGAAGCAGGGCTCGCTCATCGGCGCCGCACCCGGCGACGCGCTCGGCAGCGTCATCGACCGCATGAAGCAGCACGGCATCTCGCAGCTGCCGGTGACCGAGCCGGGCAAGCTCCTGGGCATCGTCAGCGAGGTCAAGGTGCTGAACGCGCTCGTGCGCGGCGACGCCACCATGAAGTCACCCGTCGGCCCCATCGCCGACCTCGACGAAGCCGCCACCGTCGAACGCGACACGCCGCTGTCGACGCTCTCGCAGCACTTCGCCCGCGGCAAGGTCGCCGTCGTCGTCGATCGCCAGGGGCATGAGGTCACGGTCGTCGGCTTGCTGACCAAGATCGACCTCATCGAGCACATGCTCAAATAAGCGCCCGGCGCCCTCGCGCCCGCAGTGCCGTCGTCTGCGGTCGACGACGTCCCGCGGCCGAAGTGCTATGGGCGGGGCATGCGCTATCAGCCCGAGCTCATCGAACCCAAGGCCCAGCAGAAATGGGACGACGCCAAAGCGTTCCGCACGCCCACCGACCTCGGTGAGCTGTCCAAGAAGCCGAAGTTCTATGTGCTCGACATGTTCCCGTACCCGTCGGGTGCGGGCCTGCATGTCGGGCACCCCGAGGGCTACACGGCCACCGACGTCGTCGCCCGCCTGAAGCGCATGCAGGGCTTCCACGTGCTGCACCCCATGGGCTGGGATGCCTTTGGCCTGCCCGCCGAGCGCGCCGCCGTGAAGGAGAACCTGCACCCGCAGATCATCACGAAGCGCAACACCGACAACTTCCGGAAGCAGATCAAGCGCCTCGGCTTCAGCTACGACTGGGATCGTGAAATCGACACCTCGTCGATTGATTACTATAAATGGACGCAGTGGATCTTCTTGCAGCTCCACAAGAAAGACCTGGCCTACCTCGCCGAGGTCCCGGTCAACTGGTGCCCGGCACTGG
>JBKJNL010000834.1:0-5057 GCA_046593615.1 Myxococcota bacterium
TGCTACACGCCTGACTCTTGGTCGTCATCGTCGTCGTCATCGTCGTCGTCATCGTCGTCGTCAGCGCTGCGGCACCACCCCGGCGACGACAGCGTCACGCACAGCCGGGGCGGCGGCGGGGCGTTCGGAACGGCGTCACGAGCTCGGGGCCACACAAACAGACGAGGCCCCGCAGGGCCTCGTCTGGCGTCGGGCCTGGCGTCGTCGGCTCAGAAGCCGTCGCCGTAGGGAAACGGCAGCGGGTGCACGCCGGTCTTTTTCAGGTCGGCTTCTTCGTTGGCCACAGCCTCATCACTGTTGGGCTCGGCGGCGCGGCCGGCCCAACGGACCTGCGGGTGCGCATCCATGTATTTTTCGGCGGCGTCGACGCCTTTTTCTTCACTGTAGAAGTGCTCTTCGCCGACATGCATCTTGTATTGCCGCGCTTCGACATAGCCGGCGACCTCGGCGGAGCCGGTGGGCCAGGCTTCGATGATGGTCGTGCCCTTCATGGCCGGAAACTCGATCGGGATGCTGGTGGCGAACTCGGCCTGGTCGGGCTTGTTGCGGGCCACGTTGCGCAGCTCGAGCTTCTGCCCGTCGGGCAGGCGGATGCGCACGTTGTAGGTGTTCTCCATCGCGAAGTGGCGCTGCAGGGCTTCGTTGCCGGCCCACTTGCCCTCGTCGGTGCCGGCGAACTTCTGGTGGTCGGCGGCGGTGATCGTCACCTCGGGCAGGCCCTCGACCTTGAGGCTCGCGTCGCCCGACCAGCCCGCAGCCTTTGCCGCCTGCAACAGCTGGCCGAACAGGGCGTCGTTCTTCGGGTTGTTCTTCGTCAGGTCGACGCCGTGCTCGGCGCCAAGCTTCTCGATGGCCATGGCCGCGAGCTGCTCGGGGCGGCCGCCGGTGGCGTGGCCCGAGATGTTGATTGCGATGTGGCCCTGGATCTTGGCGCCCTCTTTGACATTCTTGATGTTCATCTCTTTCGAGATACCAGTGTGGTATGAAAACGACCAGGCGTCGTACTTCACACCCTTGGCCGGCAGGAACACCGTGGCCGACGCTCCGCCGTCCTGGGCGGCTTCGGCCAGGCCCTTCAAGGTCTTTTTCAGCGCCGCGTTCTCCTTGACCGCGCCGCTGGGGGTCAGGGTCGCCGCCTGGATGCCGGTGGTGCTGCGCAGGCCGCTGGTGATGGTGGTCATAAAGGCTCCGAGGGGGTCAGAAGTCAGAAGCAGTCAGATGCGAAAAAACGGGACGACGACGACGACGACGACGACGCAATCAGATGCTGGGCGCTGGAGTGCTCGGGCCGAGCTTCTTTGCGAGCTCCTGGCCGATGACGGCGAACCAGGCCTCGATCTGCGGGCGCAGCGTCGGGTCTTCAATGAAGGCTTTGGCCGGGTCGCCTTCGGCGGTGAAGGGGCCGACGTCGGGCAGCACGTGCACGTGCAGCTGCTTGACCGTCAGGTGTTGGGGCGGGTTCACCCAGATGCCCGCGGCCGGGGCGCCGGTGGCCCGCATGAACGCGTCGGAGACATGGGCGGCGATGAGCGCGAGCTCTTCAAGCTGGCCGGGTCGGGCGTCGACGGGCAGCGCCAACGGGCCCTTGGGCACCACCAGCGCCTTTGGCGAGCTGGCGAACGTGTCGACGACGACGATGGCGTTCTTGCTCTCCCAGAGCACGAGCTCGTTTTGTCGCGCGCCGGGCTGGTTCTCGATGACCGGCGTAAAGACGTCGCGCAGACCACCGACGCGCGGGCGCTGCTCAAGCAGCACGTCGCGCTCGGTGCGCTTCATGGCCGCCGGCGACTTCGTCAGGTCGTGGTGGTGCGCGGCCAGCGACGCCTGATACGGCGCGTCGAGGGCCTTTTTGACGGCGTGCTCGATGCCGCGCTTCTCGGGGCGCGAGAGCTTGTCGCCTTTGTCGGTGGTGGCCTCGGCCAGCTCCTTTGACAAGACCGGCTCGATGACCTCGGCAAAGGCCAGGTCTTCGGCTGCGGCCTGGTGAAGCGCCGTCTTCCAGTCCTGCAACAGGCTCGGCACCGCCGTCGTCGTGGCCCCCGCCGTCACGGCGTTGACGCCGACGCGGAAGCGCATGTCGTGGGTGGCGTTGTGCAGCGTGCTGTCGACCTGATCGGGCTTCGGCGTCGCCGGAGCCGTCGTCGCGTTCGTCGTCGCGTTCGTCGTCGCGTTCGTCGTCGCGTTCGTGGCGTTGCCGGTGGTGCCGCTGGTGCCGGTGTTGATCGGGCTCCGGGGGGTGATGCGGGTGCTCATGGTCAACCATTCTCCGGCTTGGGGACGAACGCTCTGGGACCGGGGACGTTGGTGGTGTTGCGCGAGAGGAAGAGCGCCGACGCCGTCATCGTGCCGAGCGGCACTGGCTCTTTCTTCTTGGGCTTGTCGCGCTGGCGCTCGTTGAAGGCCAGGTAGCCCGAAGCTTCGCGGATGACGTCGCCGGGGCTCGCGTGCGCGGACGTCTCTTTGCCGAGCATCACGGCCTGGAACTGGCGGTCGACGACGGCGCCGAACAAGGCATCGACGTCGCCGCGGCTGGCGCGGCTCTCGGAGAGCACGCTCATCATGACCTCGGTGGCGAGCATCACGGGGCGGCCGGTCTTTTCGCCGACCTCTTTCACCAGGCGCTCGGCCACCGGCAGCTGGGCCTCGCCGAGCTCAACGCCGAGGTCGCCGCGGGCGACCATCAGGCCTTCGCTGACGAGAGCGATCTTCGTCAGGGCGGCTTCGTCGAGGGCGATGTTGCCGCGCTCGATCTTGGCGATGATCGGCACGACCTTGCCGAGGTCGCTCATGCGATCGCGCAGAAAGGTGATGTCGCGTTCGGACTGCACAAAGGACTGGGCCACGAGATCGACGTGGGGCAGCAGCACCGTGAGGTTCTGCAGGTCTTCGTCGGTGACGGTGGCGCCCGACAGCTTGCTCTGCGGAAAGGCGACGCCCTTGTTGTCCCAGACCTTGCCGCCCTTGACGACCTCGCACTCGATGTTGCCGGCTTTTGCGTCGATCGACTTGATCTTGAGTTGCACGGTGCCGTCGTTCATCGACACCGGATCACCGACCTTGGCGTCATTGATCATCGTCGGGTAGTCGATGGGGAAAAGTGAGGGATTTCCCAGCACGTTGCGCGGCGTCAACGTCACCACGGTGCCCGCCTTCAAGAAGATGTCGTTCTTCTCGGCGTTCTTGGGATTCTCAAACTTTCCGAGGCGAATCTTTGGGCCTTCGAGATCGACCTGGATCGTGATCTCTTTACCCATTTCAGCAGCAAATTTTCGCAGCTTCTTCATGACCCCGATCTTGTCGTCGAGGGAGCCATGGGCGGTGTTGAAGCGGGCCACGTCCATGCCGGCGGTGATCATGTCCTTGAGCTGGGCGTCGGTGGCCTTTGGGTTGACCGTGGCCACCAGGCGCGTGCTGCGATCGGCGACGGGCTTCTGCGAGAACACCAGGCCGAGGTCGGTGCCGGTGACGCCGGCGACGCCGTTGTTCCAGCGGGCGGCGAGGTCGTCGATCTGCTTCTTGGCGGTGCCGTCGACTTTTCCGGCGGGCAGCGCGTCGGCGTACTCCTTGAGCGCGCGCAGGGTGCCGATGAGCTGGGCACCGACGAGCGACGACGTCGGGTCTGTCTGGCTCATCTGGTCGACGCACTTGTCCATCAGCGCGTCGAGCTTCGCGAGCAGCTCGAGGGCCTTTTTCGGCGCGCTCTTCTCAGAACCAGCCGGGGCGTCTTTCGACGGCGTCGTGCTCGCGAGGGACGTCGCCAGAAACAGGCCGTCTTTGATGCCGCCGACGACGACGTCTTTGAGGGCGGCGGCTTCGGCTGCGACGCCGGTGGGCTTGCCGGCGGCGTCGGTCTGGAGCTGCAGCGGCTGCCACCGCATGGCCTCGGCCTTGAGCTCGGTCTCGAGGCGCTGGGCTTCGGCGCCGTCGAGCCCGATGCCGCGGCCGATGACCTCGATGGTGCGCGGGTTCGTGGCCTGCCCTTCGCGCTGCACGACCATCGACATCAGCTGGGCCTTGGTCATCGTCGGGTACATCTCGGACAGGGCCGCGACGACGTGACGGACCAGGTGCATCTGGGCGTCGAGCCCGGTGCGGTAGTGACCGGAAAAGGTGCCGATCAACACTTGCGTGATGTCGCCCTGCTTGTCCTTCTGGACTTCAAATGTGCCGGCTGTGAACGCATCATTGCCCCTGGCGAGGACGGTGTGGCCGGGCGAGGCCTTGCCGGGGTCGACGACGGCGGCGCGGGCGACGTCGTAGGCATCGACGACGTACTCACACAGCTGCCCGCTTTTCAGGTCGCGCAGGAAGGACGGGTCGACGTTCCTGATTTGCGAGTCCTGGCCGCCCTTCAGGTAGAATTCAACTGTCTTCTGAGCGACGTAGGCGAGGTGATCTTCAGGAGTCCACTTTTTCGCTTTTTTGTGGGTGTCCTTGGCGACGAGCCAGGCGGTGACGGGCATCGGGTCGGCGGCGTCTTGCAGGGCGACGGCGCTGCGAAAGATGCTGGTCGAGACCTCGGCGAGGTCTTTGGCGAGACCCAGGGCCTTGTACTTGGCCGGGCCGTTGTCGGTCAGCGAGAGCTTGTTGAGGGCGGCCTTGAGGCGCTCTTCAAAGACAAAGACGGTGCTGCACAGGCCGACGAGGGCGCCGCCGTCGACGCCCTTGAAGCCTTCGCCGCGCGCCGCCTGCAGGAGCGGAGCGACCTCGTCGGCGATCAGGTCGACGACCTTGCCGGTCTGGCCTTTGGCCCACAGCGCGTCGAGCTCGCTGGTGATGCGCGTCTTGCCGACCCCGCCGGCATGGTCGAGCACCTTGCTGACCTGGCCCGTCTGAACCGTCTGGCCCGTCTGAACCGGAACTGACTGCGACGCCGGCTTCTGCAGCGGGGTGGGAACGGCGGTCTTTGACGCGTTCACGCTGGTGTTCTGGGCGGCGTTCGGAGGGGGCGGAAGCTTCACGTGGGCACCACTTCGACTGCGAGCGCAGGAAAACGGACCGGAGCACAAAGCGCCAAAGGGCGCAGCGCCGCGCTACAAATCTCGTCCTCCTCCGCT
>JBKJNL010000951.1:0-4838 GCA_046593615.1 Myxococcota bacterium
GTGCGGCTCGGTGTTCGTCAACGCCACACTTTCCCCTCGTCGGCGCGGCATCGAAGACCGAGCACCCCGATCGCGGCGTCTTCGCCTCAGCCGTCGAGGGTGGGCGCCTCCGCGGGGGGTGGCCCGCGGAAGTCGGAGCGGACATCGGAGCGAGCGTCGGAGCCTACGGCGTCGCCCAAGGCCTCGGCCACGGCGCGCGCGCTGGGGAAGCGATCGGCCGGCTTCTTTTGCAGGCAGCGCAAGACGACCGCATCGAGCGCCGGGGAGATGCCCGCCACCAGCATCGACGGCGGCGCCGGCTGCTTCTGGGCATGGGCCAGGAGCATCGCCGTCAACGTCTGCTCGACGAAGGGGGGCCGTCCGGTCAGGCAGGCGTAGAGGACGGCGCCGAGGGCGTAGACGTCGGCGCGGGCGTCGACGGCGGTGCCGAGGGCCTGCTCGGGTGCGAGATAGAGGGGCGTGCCGAGGATGGCCCCCGTCTGCGTCAACGTGCCGCTGTCGAGGTCGGCGGCGGCCTGGCTCTTGGCGATGCCGAAGTCGATGAGCTTCGCTTGCACCGGGCCCGACCAGCGCTGCGCGCCTGAGCGGCCCGCTCGACCGACGGAGCCGGCCCCCTGCCCCGTCTTCACCGGCACCAGCAGGATGTTCTCGGGCTTGATGTCGCGGTGGACGATGCCGACCGCGTGCGCGGCGTGGAGCGCGTCGGCGACCTCGGCGATGATCGTCACGGCCTCACCCTGCGTCAGACCCTGGCTCTCGTCTTCGAGGCGCTCGCGCAGGGTCTGACCTTGCAAAAGCTCCATCGTATAGAAGACGAAGCCTTCTTCGGTGACACCACAATCAAAGATCTTGACGACGGCGGGGTGCGTGATCGACGTGAGCGCCGCGATTTCGCGCTCGAAGCGGTGCAGCTCGTGCTCGCCCATCTTGGTGGTGAGCTTGAGCGCCACCTCGGTCTTCAACGTCGGGTGCCACGCCCGCCAGACCTCGCCCATGCCGCCCTTGCCGACGCGCTCGATGAGCTTGTAGCGGCCGATCAGCTTGTTCTCGTGGATCTGTCGGCGCAGCTCCCAGGTGATGTTTCCGGCGTAGAGGACGATGACCCACACAGCGAAATAAGAGCCCATGTAGGCGAGAAATTCTGCAGTCAGCACCGGATCTTCGAAGTCCTGGCGCAGCTCGGGGCGCAGCACATAGGTCAGCAGCAAAAAGGCCGGCGGCACCAGCGCAGGCGCCGCCGTGCGCCACAACCCGCGCCGCCAATGGCTCGGCAAGATGAGGCCGTGCACCACCAGGGTCACGAACGTCGACGTGAACGTCGCCGCCCGAAAGCCCGGACCGAGCAGCGCGTGCATCCCGAGGCCGGCGCTCACCGCGGCAAAGGCGAGGATCTCGATGGCGGTCACGCCCGACGGCGGCGGCTTGAGGCGCAGCATCGCGTAGAGCAGCACGAGGGCCAGCTGCACCGTCACCCGCACCGTCAGCAGCGCCGGCAACGACGCACCCTGGTCGGAGGCCAGGAAATCCAGCGGCGTGTAGAGCGGCCACATGACCATGCCGACGACGAAGCAGCGCTTGAGGCGCAGCAGGCTCTCCCGCTGCTCGTTGGTCACCGCGCTCTGCGAGAGCGAGGCGTCGAGGCTCTGCCGGGCCGGCGGATGGGGCGACGGCTGTGCCTGCGGCGACGGCTGGGCCTGCGGCGACGGGCCGAGCTCGTCGGTCGCCGTGTCCCAGGCGTTGGTCGCCGTCCCTTTTTTCAGAGGGCTCGAGGTCATCGTCGACGAGCCTACTGCGGCTCGCTAGACGGGAGCCGTGTTGCTCCCCGGCATTCGTCTTCCCACTGGTCTCCCCGAACGCGCCGGCTTGCGGCCCAACGACGTCGTCGTCGACGTCGTCGACGGCCCGATCCTGTGGGCCGGCCCCATCGCCGTCGGCAGCGATCCCGCCTGGGGCAACGGCCTGTTCGCCAGCGTCGAGAAGAACGGCGGCGGCGGGGCCCGTCGTTGGCCGCTCTTGCCCGGCCTCAGCAGCATCGAAGGCATGCAGATCGAGCGCGTCGACGACCCGCCCCTCTCGGCCGCCGACGGCGACGCCGCGCCGCGCCTCGTGCACGGCCACCTCGTCGTCGGACCCCGGCGCGTCGAAGCCAGCAACGACGGCTGCGTCACCGCCACCTGGGACATCGTCGACGCCGACTTCGCGACCCACCGCGAGCACCGGCGCCTGCGCGTCAAAGACGGCGGCCGCGTCGTCGACGTCGACGTCTCGGTGCTGCCGCCGCAGGGTGTGTGGGTGCGCGACCTCGTTCCCGCGCAGCTGCAAGGCGATGACGGCGACAACGCCGGCCACCTCGAGGGCTCGACCTTTGGCCTGACCTCGAGCGCCGTCGCCCGGCGCATCGCCCTCGACGTCGGCCCCCGGTGGCGCGGCGCCTGGATCGGCTTCGACGGCGTCGTCCGCGTGGGCGCCGATGAGCCCGCTGCCTTGTCTGGCCCTGCCGCTTCCGGCACGCCGGGCAAGGGCCCGAAAAAGGCCGCCGCGGCCAGGGCCGCCGCCGACAAAGACGCTGTGTGGTTGTTCACGGTGCTGTCAGAAGGCGAGGCGCCGAACCTCGGCAACCGCCGCGAGCACGCCAACGACTACGCCGCCGCCGAGCCGGCCTCGACCGACGAGCTGGTGTCGCTGGTGTCGTCACTGCGCCCCGACTTCGTGCGCCTGCAACAGCGCTACCGCGACGACCTCGTCGCGTTGTCCCGCACCCTGCGCGGCTGATGGCGTGGGCCGCCTGGCCCCCGGCAAATCACCGCGGCTGCGTGCCCGGCAAAGGGAGTGACGACGTCAAAGAGGCACGCTAAGCGAGCCCCATGTTCAAGCTCAGCGAGACCCACGAGGAAATCCGCAAGATCGCCCGCAAGCTCGCCGACGACGAGCTCGCGCCAAAGGCGGCGCACCACGATCGCGAGCACCTCTACCCGAAGGCCCAGGTGCAGAAGCTCAAAGAGCTCGGCTTCATGGGCATCGCCATCAAAGAAGAAGACGGCGGCAGCGGCCTCGACAACCTTGCCTATGCCATCGCCATGGAAGAGGTCAGCCGCGGCTGCGCCTCGACGGGCGTGGTCATGAGCGTCAATAATTCGCTCTATTGCGACCCGGTCTCGAAGTTCGCCAATGCCGAGCAGAAGAAGACCTTCCTGGCTCCGTTTGCGTCGGGCGAGAAGCTCGGCTGCTTCGCGCTCTCTGAACCGGGCAACGGCTCCGACGCCGGCGCCGCCGCGTGCACAGCCACCCTGCACGGCGACCCTTCCGGCGAGCAGCACTGGGAGCTCAACGGCACAAAGGCGTGGATCACCAACGGCTATGAAGCCGACGCCGCCATCGTCTTTGCCACCACCGACCGCGCCGCCAAGCACAAGGGCATCAGCGCCTTTCTCGTGCCGATGCCTTCCGAGGGCCTCTCGCTCGGCAAGAAAGAAGACAAGCTCGGCATCCGCGCGTCGTCGACGTGCAACCTGATTTTTGAAGGTTGCCGCCTGCCCCACAGCGCGCTGCTCGGCGAGACCGGCGCCGGCTTCAAGATCGCCATGGGCACCCTCGACGGTGGCCGCATCGGCATCGCCGCCCAGGCCCTCGGCATCGCCCAGGCCGCCCTCGAAGCCGCCGTCGCCTACAGCAAAGAGCGCCTGGCCTTTGGCGCGCCCATCGAGAAGCTGCAGGCCATCCAGTTCAAGGTCGCCGACATGGCCCTGCGCATCGAAGGCGCCCGCCTGCTGACCTGGCGCGCGGCCACGCTCAAAGATGCCGGCGCCAAGTATACGAAAGAAGCGGCGATGGCGAAGCTGGCGGCGTCGGAGGCGGCGACGTTCGTCGCCCATCAGGCCATCCAGATTTTCGGCGGCAATGGTTATGTGACCGAGTATCCAGTTGAACGCCACTATCGCGACGCGCGCATCACCGAGATCTACGAAGGCACGAGCGAGATCCAGCGGCTCGTCATCGGCAGCAACGTCATCAAAGAGCTGGGCTGAGCAGAGAAGCGCTGAACCACGGTGGGCCCTGAACCGGGGCCTCAGCGCCCGCAGGCGAGCCGGAAGATGGTGCCGAACTGGTAGACGGCCTCGGCGTCAAAGAAGCCGGCCGCGTTGACCTCGTCGCAGTTGCGGAACGCGCTGCCGTCGGGATTGGTGACGTCGGTCAGGTCGAAAGACCGCACCAGCACGGCCACGTTGCGGACCTCGGTGACGTCGCCGTTTGCGTTGCCCGCGACGACGCCGTTGACGATCGGGCCGACGCTGGCGCCGACGCCGACAAAGGAATCGGGGCCTGCACAGGTCGGGTCGTCGTCGGCGAGCAGCCCGATGCGCAGCCGCGCGACGGTGCCGCCCCCGAGCCCCTTGCGCAGGTTCACCCCGCCGCGTTCGCAGCGTTCCTGCAGCCGGAAGCGCTCGTTGACGGCGAGCCAGGCGCCTCTCGCGGGGGCGGCGATGACCTGCTCGCCGCCCTGCATCAGCGCGCGCATCGAGGGCTGCGCGGTCGGCAGCGCCAGGTTCGGCGTCACAAAAACAAAGGCCCGCGATCCGGTCTCGCGCGGCGCCAGCCCGACGCGCACCTCGTCGACCTTCACCGACAGATACGAGACCAGCTTGGCTTCGCCGGCATCGCCACCGGCGGCCCCGACGACGAGGTCGGCGCCGACCAGCGCGCCGTCGGCCTCCTCGAGCAAAAACGCGTCTTCCCACAGCGGGTCGTCGAAGTCCCAATGCTGCCCCGGCGCGCCGCTGGCCTTCAGGACCAGGGTCCAGCCGCCGCCGTCGTCGCCGAAGTCGCAATAGGCCGGGTAG
>JBKJNL010000047.1:0-3064 GCA_046593615.1 Myxococcota bacterium
CCGACCTATCGCGAGGGCGCCGTGGCCATCGCCGCGAGCGCAAAAGCGTGAGCGCAGGCAGAGGCATCTGCGCACGCGCAGACGTCAGCGGGCGCCCGCGAAGCTGATGCGCGAGGCCGTCGACCGTCTGCTGCTGCGCTCGCTGCACGCCGCCGATCGGTTGTGGCCGGTCCCCGTCGTCGTCGCAGCCGCGGCTGTCACCGCCGACATCGGGCCCGGCGCCCTGCTCGTGGGCCGCTACCAGCTGGAGCGCGTGCTCGGCGAAGGCGGCTTCGGTCGGGTGTGGCAGGCCCTCGACATCACCACGCAGAAGCGCGTGGCGCTCAAGGAGCTCAAAGCCGGCAAGCCCGACGGCGGCGACGCTGGCACCGGCGCCATGCAGCTCGAGCAGGAATTCTTTTCGCTCTCGCGCCTCAAGCACAAGAACATCGTCGCCGTCGTTGATTACGGCGAGCTGCCGCCGCTGCCCTCGGGCAAGCCCGGCGCCCGCTTCCTCGTCATGGAGCTCGTGCCCGGGCGCGACGTCCACGATCGCTTGAAGACCGGACCGCTGCCCCGCGAAGACGCGCTGCAGGTGTTGTTCGGCCTGGCCCAGGGGCTTCAGCTGTTGCACGCGCGCCTCTACGTGCACTGCGACATCAAGGCCGAGAACGTGCGCATCGTCGAAGCCAGCGCCGCCGCCGCCGCTGCCGGCGCTGTCGACGTCAAATTGATGGACTTCGGCCTGCTGCACCAGCTCGGCACGCCGGCCCAGCAGATCCAGGGCACCGTCGAATACATGGCCCCCGAGGTGATTTCGGGCGGCGTCATCGACGGCCGCACCGACCTCTACTCGCTCGGCGTGCTGGCCTACGAGATGTTCACCGGCAGCGTGCCGTTCCCCGACGGCACGCCGGTGCAGGTGATGCAGCAGCACCTGCGCGCCCAGCCTCGCGCCCCGAGTCACTTCCTCGATCTGCCTCCCGAGATCGACGAGCTCGTCCTGCAGCTGTTGCACAAGGACCCCCAGCAACGCCCCAAGAGCGCCGCCGTCGTCGCCGAGCGCCTGGCGCGTCTGCGCGGTGTCGACGTCGCCACGTCATCGAACGCCCAGCGCACGAGCTACCTCTACAGCGCCCGCTTGATCGGCCGCGATCAAGAGGCCGCCGTCGTCGACGACGTCCGCGTCGGCGTCGGCGCGCAGCGCTTCACCTCGGTGTTGATCGGTGGTCGCTCGGGCGAAGGCAAGACGCGCCTGCTCGACGAGCTGCGCCTGAAGGTGAAGCTTGATCGCATCGTGTGGGCCAACGGCCAGTGCCGCAAAGAGGGCGTCGAGCCCCTGCAACCGATGGTCGAGTCCCTGTCGCTGCTCGTGGCCCGCACGCCCGACGAGCTGCTGCAGAAGCACGGCGCCGTGCTCGCCCACGTGTTGCCCCGCGTGCGCGAACGGGGCTTCACGCCGCCGACCTTTGCCAACCCGACCCAGGCCCAGTTCAAGGTCAACGAGGCCACGGCGGCCTGGCTGCGCGAGCTGTCGACCACCGTTCCCTTCGTGCTGTGCATCGAAGACCTGCACCACGCCGACGGCGCCACCCTCGACCTGCTCAACCACTTGATCCGATCCCTGCCCGGCAGCGCCGCCGGCGTGGTCGCCACCTTTCGCACCGACGAGGTCGACCGCACCAGCCGCATCTACGCCACCGTCGACGAGCAGCGCAGCCGGCTGTTGAGCTTGTCCGGCCTGCGCCGCAGCGACGTCGACGACGTGTTGATCTCGACCCTCGCCGAGCACCGGCTGCCGCCGGCCTTTGTCGACGAGGTCCACGACATCACCGGCGGCAACGCGTTCTTCTTGATCGAGATCCTGCGCTGCCTGGTCGAGGCCGGTGCCCTGCGCGACCACGAGGGCGCCTTTGAGCTGGCGCCCGACGCCCTGCTGCCGCCAGCGACGACGCCGCCAACGACGACGACGACGACGACGACGACGACGACGAACACGGCTGGTTCAGCCCTGCTGCCGCGCACGCTCGACGAAGTGATGAGCCGGCGCCTGACGTCGCTTGAGCCGGCGCTGCTGACGCTGGCCCGCGCCCTGGCGCCCGCGGGTCGAGCTCTCGACGTCAAGCTGGTCGAAGCCCTGGGCGGCGGGGCCTCCGAGCAGCTCTACGCCCAGGTCGAGGCGCTGGTCGAGCGGCAGGTGCTGCAGCGGGTCGGTCCGCGGTTGTTCTTTGCCAACGACGTCATCCGCGCCGCCATCTACCAGGGCACGCCGGCCGGCGAGCGGCAGCAGCAGCACCAGCGCATCGGCGAGCTGCTCGAGCGCGGCGTGCTCGGGCGCACCGTGTCGTTCAGCGAGCTGGCCCACCACTTCAGCCGCGCCCCCGACGCCGCCCGCGACCACGCCATCGATCTGTTCGTGCTGGCGGCGCGCCAGGCCATGGGCAAGCAGCAGTTGCTCGAGGCCACGCAGCTCGCCGGCGAAGGCGCTTCACTGCTCGAGAAGTCGCAGCGCAAAGACAAGCAGCTGCTCGACATCAAGATCCAGGACCTGCTGGCGTCGACCAGCTTCGCCGCCCACCCGCCGACCTGCGTCAAGGCCGTCGAGAGCCTGGTGGGCCACTGGAAGGACATCGACGTCGACCGCGTCCTCGACGACGTCGCC
The DNA here is from genome assembly GCA_046593615.1 of Myxococcota bacterium. Lineage (GTDB taxonomy): Bacteria > Myxococcota > UBA727 > UBA727 > VGSZ01 > VGSZ01. The sequence goes on from JBKJNL010000047.1 coordinate 2,642, forward strand.
GCCCGGCGGGCCCGGGTCGCCCGGCTGCCCGGCCCGCTCAAGCAGTGGCTGGCAGAGAAGCCACCGAAGCCGGGGCCGCCGCCGCCGTTTGATCCCGTCACGCGCGACCCGCGTCGGATCATCGATCGCATGCAGCAGCTCTTGAGCATGGAGGCGATGGCCCTGGCCGCGCTCGGCGAGCCCGAGCGCTCCATCGCGGTCGCCGACACGATGATCCACCGCGTGCGCGAGCCCGGCTCGCCGCTCGTCGCCGTCGGCAGCGTCCCCAAGATGCTCGCCTACGTGCACATGGGGCGCTTGCAGGAGCTGCGCGAGGTCGGCGCCGCCGCCACCGCCACCTTTGACCGCGTCGGCGATCGGCTGCCGCCACCGCTGCGAACCTTCTGGGTGTTGTCGAACTACCTGGTGTCGTTTGGCGAAGCC
>JBKJNL010000298.1:0-2919 GCA_046593615.1 Myxococcota bacterium
GTCTGGGGCGACGACGGCAAGATCGCGCACCGCGTGCCACAGGCGCCGTTCGGCGGGCAGCCGCTCATCGAGCTCGACGTCGTCACTGGCGCCTTTAACGGACCCCACTTCGAGCACGCCCGCCTGGCCGTCGTGCAGAACGACGACGACGCCATCGTCATCGGCACCCGCGTCGACGAAGACGGCCACCTGAAGAACACGCGGGTCCTCTCGCCCGCCGACGACCAGTGCTTCGCCCCGCAGCTGAGAAGCCGCGCAGGCGTGGGCGACGTCGTCGTCGTCTTTCAGTGCCTGGTCTCGGGGTTGTGGGTCTCGTTCGTGCCCCTCACCGGAGACGGTGCCGGCGCCAGCGTCGCCGACGGCATCAAGGGTGTGACGACGTTCCGGCTCGGACAGGGCGCGCAGCCCTCGCTCAGCCACGACGGCACCGCCCTCGTCTACTCCGCCGCCGCCGACGAAGGCCACGTCATCGTCGAAGCCGACATCGTCGTCGTCGACCTCGCCGGCCGGGCGCCCACCGCCGAGGTCATCCAGACGGCACGCATCGAGCGGGCCCCGGGCATCTCCGACCGCCGCGCCGACGGCAGCCGCGTGGTCGCGTTCGTTACCGACTTCGACGTCGTCACCGCCATCTGGAAGTGACCAGCCGCCACGACGACGTCATCGACGTCCACACGCACATCCTGCCGCGCACGATCCCGCGCTGGGCCGACCAGTTCGGCTCGGGCGGCTTCATGACGCTCGAGCACCTGCCCGGCACCTGCAAAGCGCGCATGGTGCGCGACGACGGCCGCTTCTTCCGCGACGTCGACGACAACCTCTGGGATCCCGCGGCCCGCCTGCGCGACTGCGATCGCGACGGCGTGACCCGGCAGGTGCTGTCGACGGTGCCGGTGATGTTCTCCTACTGGAGCAAGCCCGCCTACGGCGCCGACGTCGCCCGCTTCTTGAACGACGACCTCGCCCAGACGGTGGCGACAGAGCCCGAGCGCTTCGACGGCCTCGGCACGCTGCCTTTGCAAGATCCTGAAATGGCCTGCCGCGAGCTCGAACGCTGCATCAAAGATCTCGGCTTGCGGGGCGTCCAGATCGGCAGCCACATCGAGACCGGGCCGGGCGCCAGCGACGAACGGTGGAACCTCTCTGACCCGCGCCTCTTTCCGGTCTTCCAGACGGCAAATGACCTCGGCGCCGCGATCTTCATTCACCCCTGGGACATGATGGGAGAGAGCCGCATGCAACGCTATTGGTTGCCGTGGCTGGTGGGCATGCCCGCCGAAGAATCCCTCGCCCTCTGCTCCTTGATCTTCGGCGGCGTCTTCGAGCGCCTGCCCGGGTTGCGTGTCTGCGTCGCCCACGGCGGCGGCTCCTTTGCCGGCACGCTGGGCCGCATCGAGCACGGGTTCCAGGTGCGCCCCGACCTCGTCGCCGTCGACAACCCGCACCCGCCGAGCCGCTACCTCGGCCGCTTCTGGGTCGACTCGCTGGTCCACGACCCAAAGACCCTGCGCCAGATCGTCGAGGTCTACGGCGCCGACAAGGTGGCGCTCGGCACCGACTACCCGTTCCCGCTCGGCGAGGCCCACCCCGGCGAGACCATCCGCCAGGCGGCTCTGGATCCCGCGACGACGCACAAGCTGCTGGCCGGGAATGCCCGCGTGTGGCTCCACGGTTGACGCTGGATGGGCCTCGTTCAGATGCGATTCGCGCACCAACCAGCTCATTGCGACCTCGTGGGCGGCTGCTATACCGGGCGTCGCTGATGGTCCCCGGTCTGCTCGCTCCCATCGTCGTCGCAGCCGCATTGCTGGCTTCCGCTTCGGCGTTTGCCGGCGGTCTGGGCACGGGCGGGCTCGACGGCAAAGTGTCGAGAGACTTCGACTGCGACGAGATGAGCCTCGTCGAGGCACGTGAAGGCCTCAAAGAGTCTGGCAAAGAGTCTGGCAAAGAGTCTGGCCGCGACGTCGTCGACGTCGGCGACGCCAACCTGCCGTCGCCCTCCGAGGTCGTGATCCCCTGCGCGATGGCCGAGAGCGGCACCCTCGGCCCCGCCTGCCAAGACGCGGCCTTCTACGTCGTCAACAACCACGGCACGCTGCTCTGCCGCGTCGACCTCGCGGTGTTCACGCAAGCCGGCTCGGCCCCGATGGTCGAGCAGGCGCCGGCCACGCCGTCGGCCGATCACGGGCCGATCACCGCCGCGGCCGCGGTGGTACCGGCCCTGCCCGATCTCCCGCCCCGCGGAACGTTCCGCGAGCGCCACAAGCTCGGCGATGGCCAGCTGCTCGGCCCGGCCGACGCCCACCTCTCCGACCGGCCCCGGCCGTCGTAGCCCGACGGCGCCGACGCCACCTTGCTCGATCGCGCCATCGCGCGAGCGCGCGGGCCTCGTCGTCGCCGTCATCGATTCGGCTTCCTCCTCATGGCCGGCGCGCTGCGACCGGCCCCTGAACGTGCACGTACCAGTGGGTCCGCTGACGCGGCTCACGCCATACAAGAAAAGCGAGACACGACATGTTGAAGCAACTGCTCCTCACCGCCGCCCTCATCGGCTCCCTCGCCGCCTGCCAGCCCCCCGCTGGCGGTGGCAGCAAAGAGCTCGTCGAGCGCATCGAAAAGCTCGAAAAGAAAGTGGAAGCCCTCGAGAAGCGCCCGGCCGCAGCTGCCGCTGCCGACCGCGCTCCCCCGCCGCCGCAGACCGCTGCCTACAAAATCCCCGGCGGCGACAGCCCGATGATGGGCAACAAGGACGCGAAGATCGAGCTCGTGATCTTCTCCGACTACCAGTGCCCGTTCTGCGCGCGCATCGACCCGATGCTCAAGGACGTCGTGAAGGACCCCGAGCTGAAGGACAAGGTCAACGTCGTCTTCAAGCAGTTCCCGCTCTCGTTCCACCAGAACGCAAAGCCGGCGGCGAAG
>JBKJNL010000697.1:0-5424 GCA_046593615.1 Myxococcota bacterium
ACAGCGTGCGGGCCGAGAGCGCGTGCACGGCGTCGGCGGCGGAGTTGTTGCGGCGCAGGGCCTCGGGCTCGTCGCGCACCCAGGGATCGAAGATCGGCGGGTAGCTGAACGCGGCGGCGTCGCCTTTGACGCCCGCACCCGCGCAGCCGGCTTCGGGGGCCTGGATGTTCGAGAGCTCCGACGTCACGATGTCGGCCACCAGCGACTTCAGCGAAAAGTGCGAGGCCACGAAGCGATCGGTCAACAGCTGCAGTTGATCGCGCTGGGCCTGGTTTCTCGGGAAGTGGTCGGCGATCGTCAGCGGCGCGCCGACCAGCTCTTTCCAGGTGTTGTCGACGATGTTCATGGCCACGAGGTAGGCAAAGGCCTGGTCGCGGTCGGCAATGGCGTTGTCGGCGTCGACGACGAGGCCGCTTTCGGCCAGCGAGTCGATGCCGCGCTTCAAGCTGGCCTCGAGCTCGAGCACGGTGGCCCGCTGGCCCGAGACGGTGGCGAAGAGGGCGTTGATCTCGGCGGGGTCGTCGGCCGTGAGGTCGCGGGCGAACGAGCCGCACACCTTGTCGGCGCCCCACGGCGTGAAGAATGCGCCTTCGCCTCCGCCGTCGACGGGCGCTTCAAAGGCGGGGCAGGTGGCGACGCCGCCATTGCACACCGGCTCGACCTCGAAGTTGCCGCAGGCAAAGAACATCTCGGGGTCGGCGCAGGCCGGCGCGTCGCCGTCGCAGGTGACGGGCACAAAGTTCTGGAAGGCCTGGTCGGCGCAGTAGGGCGTGTTGTCGCAGACGGCCTGGTTGTCGCCGTTTCCGTCGGCGACGCACGACGGCGTGTCGAGGGGCGAGAGGCAGTCGGTGCCGGTGCCGTCGCCGCACAGCGGTTGGCTGCCGCCGCAAAACGCCGGCGTCTTTGTGCCGGCGGGGTCGATGCAAAAGGCGACGCTGCCGTCGAGGGAGTCGGCGAGGCCGAAGCCGCCGCCTTCGACGAAGCCGTCGACGCGGAACATGGCGCGGATGACGCGGGGGTCTTCGACGCCGCTGTCGCCGAACACCGAGTCTTCGAAGCGGCCCTTCAAGGGCCAGTGGCGGTCGAGGGCCGGGTCGTCGTTGTCGGTGACGGCGAAGCTCGTCGTGTGACACGCCAGGCACACCGGATCGCGGTTCAAGTAGGCGGCCTCAAAGGTGTGACCGACCTCGTCGCGAAAGGCGAGCTCTTGCTGCACGAAGTCGACGTTGTTGCAGCCGTTCAAGCGCGTGAGCATCGCGTAGAGGTGGGCGCGGTAGGCGGGGCTGACGTCGTCGATGATGACGCTCTGCTGCAGCAGGTCGCGAAAGGTGAATTCTTCGCCGAAGTCGCCTTCGGCGGCGGTGTGGTCGAGGACGAATTCGGCCAGCGCCGTCTCGCCGCTCGCGGGGTCGCCCGTCGACGTCAGGTTGCTCTCGCCCCAGCACTCGCCCATGGCCTGGATGCCGGTGCGCGGCACGTAGAGGTCGTCCATCAGCAGCTCGCTCCAGCGGCCGACGAAGCCCGGCGTGCCCATCAGCTCGAGCGACCACAAGCGGCGCCCTTGCCCCGGCGTCGCGGCCTCGAGCTCGGCGATGCGATCAACACCGAGCTGGCTCTCGTCGTGCGACAGCGGGCGGCGTCCGAGGATCGACAGGGTCGCGCTCTCGACAAAGGCCAGGTCGCCGGCGTCGCAGTCGGGGGCTTCGGTGATGACCTCGCCTTCACCTTCTTCGCCGACGGGTGGGCCGTCTTCGCCGGGGGTGCAGCCGGCGCCGCAGCCCGCGAGCGTGATGATGAGGACCACGCTCATGACGATGGCGATGATGGCGCTGATGACCTGAAGGCCGGCCTTGTTGAACAGTTTTAGCTTCACAGCTGCACCCCCAGCACGCGCGACAGGACTGTCTCGGCACCATCCTCTTCGGTGGTCGGGTCGGCGTGGTCGGCGACGACGAAGCCGCCGTTGTCGTAGGGCCAGATGCCCAGGGCCAACAAGGCGCCCATGCGGTTCTCGGCCGGCGTCACATACGACGTCGCCTCGGCGTTCTCGTCGATGGCGCCGATGATGGTGCGGCCTGGCACCGAGCCGCCGATCATCGCCGTGACATAGGCGCTGGGGTGGTGGTTGCGGCCGCCCGTGGCCGGCTGCAGCGTCGGCGTGCGGCCGAATTCTGTGTTGAGGATGATCAAGGTCTTGCTCAGATCAAGCTTGCCTGGGTCGCTCTCGCCTGGAGCATTCACCACCTGCGACAGCGACCGGAACAGGTTGTTGAAGTTTCGGGCGGTGACGATGGCCTGCTCGGTGTGTGTGTCGTAGCCACCGCCGCCAGACGACACGGTCAGGCCGGAGTCGACGACGCAGACGTAGCGGGCTTTCTCTTCAGCCTGGGTCAACAAATGGGCGGCGAGCTTGAGGCTTTGCTCAGGAATGTTGTCGACGACGCCTGAGCCGCAGAGATCTCCTGGAATGGGCGCAAACAGGCGCGCATCAAGGGTGTCTCGGATGGCGTCGACGTCGCGCAGGGCCTGGCTGGCCTGTGAGAGCTCGTTGAAGCGGGGCGAGCGCAGCGCGTCGCCGACGCCGCCGAATTTCAGGCGCTGCTTGTAGCGCTCGACGTAGAGGCCCACGAGCTGGTCGTGCACGGCGCGCTGGTCGCCGACGCCCTGGCGGATGAGCAGCTGTTCGAGGCGCGCGGCGGAGTCGACGTTGATGCGCAGCGGGCGCGAGGCGCCGGGGTGCAGGCCGGTGGCGACAAAGGCGCCGGTGTTGTCGGAGGGCACGGCGGCGGCGCTGGCCAGCACATACGAAAACGGCGTGCGCCGCGTGATGCCCTGCTCTTGCGCCTGCTCGAGGAAATACCGCTGCAGGTGGGCGCCGAGTCCGGCCATCGCCGGCTGGCCGACGCGCTTGCCGGTGAGGGCGTAGGGCACGGCGGCTTCGTGGGGCAACAGATCGTGGCTCTGCACGATCAAGCGCAGGCGATCGATGAGGTCGGGGCGCTCGCGCAGGGCGGCGGCGAACGGTCCGGTCATCACGTCGTTGCCGAGCTCGTCGTTGGCAAAGAATTCGGGCGTGGTGCTGCCGGTCGAGAAGCCGCAGGCCGCGAGGGCCGCTTCGTTGCTCTCGAGCGAGTCCGCGCCGAGCACGTCTTCGCTGTACTGGTGGTAGAAGGTGCCGTCGTCGCGGCCGTACTGGTCGACGTAATAGAGGGTCTCCCACGGCGACAGACCGCCGTAGAGGTAGATCTCGAGCACGCTCTCGACGCGTTCATCGACCGGCAGCTCATAGGCCCGGGCCCGCTCGGGAAAGGTGCCAAACGGTGCCGCGCGGGCGCCCCGCGGCAACAGCAGGCCCGCGCCGAGGATGGCCGACGACTGCAACAACGAACGTCGCTTCAATGACATCACAGGCGCCTCCGCTGCGGGACCGCTTCTGGCGCACTCCGCCGAAGCGGCTGCGCGCGAACCCGTCGAGAAATTCCAGGGACCAACAACAACAAGACGGCCAGCGCGCCGGGGCCGCCTGCCGCAGGACCGCTGGCGCAACAGCCGGGGGCTTCGCCCTCGCCTTCGCCCTCACCGACGAGCTCGCCTTCGCCTTCACCGGCGTGGCTCTCGCCCTCGCCCTCGCCGGCTTCACCTTCGCCCTCGCCGACGGGCTCGCCTTCGCCTTCGCCGACGGGCTCGCCTTCGCCTTCACCGATGGGCTCGCCTTCGCCTTCGCCTTCACCGACGGGGACCTCGCCTTCGCCTTCGCCCTCGCCCTCGACGACGGACAGGCTGTCGCTGCAGGCTTCGAGGCCGCGGCGATCGCGGGCGCAGACGCGGGCGGCGGTGTCGTTGATGTCGACGTCGGCGGCCCACATCAGCTCACCGGCGCGGACGAGCGCGAGCTGGCGGTCGCCGGTCGGCGAGGTGACGGTGGCGGTGACGACGACGTCGGCGTCGCGCACGGGCGTGATGTGGTCGTGGGCGCGGATGACCAGGCGGCGGCGCACGCGGTCGAAGCGCAGCGGGCCCACCAGCGGCGCGGCGGCGTCGACGGCCACGTCGCTGCCGAGAAAGACGCGATCCGAGAAATCGAGCTCGCCCTGCCCCATCACCAGGTCGAGGCGGCCGTCGCCGTCGAGGTCGCCGGTGGCCACGGCCAGCGAGCCGCGGGTGCGGGCGCCGTCGGTGGCGATGACGCGGGCCACAAATCTGCCGCCATCGTTCTCGAGGATGCGGTCGTCGCCCGACAGTGAGGCGACCAACACGTCTTCGTCGCCGTCGCCGTCGTAGTCGAGCACGAGGGCGGCGTTGTCGTCGTCGCCGGTGTTGACGGTGGCGGCAAAGGCGTCGCTGTTCTCGGTGAACACGCCGCCGCTGTTGCGCAGCACGCGCTCGCTGTCGTTGACGCCGTCGTTGACGGTGAACAGGTCGAGGTCGCCGTCGCCGTCGAAATCAAACGGTTCGAATTCGTAGTTGTTGCCGGCGCCGGGCAGCGCGGCGCTGTCGTCGGTGAAGACGCCGAGGCCGCCCTGCATGAGGTCGTTCTTCAACAGCAGGCCGCCGTTGCGGCAGATCTTGCAAGACACGAGCACGTCGAGGTCGAGGTCGTCGTCGACGTCGACGGCCTCGAGGTCCCACGAGAACCCGGTGGTGGTGCTCGGGAAGCGGGCCTCGGTGTCGTCGACGTAGAAGCCGGCGCGATCCTGGATCCAGATGCGCGGGCGGCCGCGAACCACGAAGGGGTCGCCGTCGCCCCAGTCGGCGAGGATGAGGTCGAGGTCGAGGTCGCCGTCGATGTCGGCGAATTCGGCGTCGCCGAAGCTGCGCGGGGCCGTCGGCAGGCGGTCGCTGGCGTCGACCAGCGTGTTGGTTTCGTTCAGCACCAGGGCCGACTGCGACTGGAACGTGCCGCCAAAGAACAGGTCGCTGTCGCCGTCGCCGTCGACGTCGCCGCATTTGACCACGCGCCACCAGCCGGCGGCCACGGGCAAGGCCACGCTGTCGTCGACGAAGCGGTCGCCGGCGTTGCGCCAGAAGAACGGGCGCTCGGGCAGGCCCGGCTCGTTGTAGGCCGACCCGTTGGCGACAAAGGCGTCGAGGTCGCCGTCGCCGTCGATGTCGCAGAGCTCGACCTTGTTGCTCCAGCCCACCGTGGGCGTCGCACCGAGCCAGGTGGTGCTTGCGTCAGCGAAGGGCGCCCCGCGCGCCGGCGTCGCCGGCAGGGCCATCAGGACGCTCCCCAGGGCCATCCACAGGGCCGCTTTCACGGCGGTCGCCGCAACCGTGGCGCGGGCCCGGGAGAAAGGACGAAACGGGAAGACGAAGGGGGGGGTGGGGAACACGGCGATCGCGGGACAGCAACTCTCAGGCCCGGTTTGCGGCCCGCTCTGGATGGCCCTGTGGTGGGTCCGTTCGCTTCTCGAACACCCCGGA
>JBKJNL010000933.1:0-12246 GCA_046593615.1 Myxococcota bacterium
CGACGTCGCTGGCGACCGCCGCGCTGGGGGCGTTTGGCGTGCTCGACTACTTCACCGGTCCCGACTTCGGCTTCTCGCTTTTCTACATCGTGCCCATCGCGATCATGGGTTGGCGCGCCAGCCTGGTGCCGGCCTGCTTTGTCGCGCTCGTGGCCACGATCTGCTGGATGGGCGCCGACCTCCCCCATCGCGACGCCGACCACATCCCGGTGGCGCTGTGGAACGGCTTCACACGTTTCGCCATCTACTTCTTCGTGGCCATTGCGGTCGCGCGGCTCCGCGCAGGGCGCGACGCGCAGGGCATGCTCTCCGAGCGCCTCACCCAATTGCTGGGCGAGGCCGAACGCAGCGCCCGCACCGACCCCCTGACCGGCCTGGCCAATTCGCGAGCTTTTCTCGAGGAGGTGACGGCGACCATCGAACGTGAGCGACGGCGCGGCGGCCCGGTCTCGATGGCCTACGTCGATCTCGACCACTTCAAGCAAGTGAACGACAAGTTCGGCCACAGCGGGGGCGATGCCGCGCTGAAACGCGTCGCCACTGAGCTGCGCAGCGCGCTGCGCGCGGTCGACGTACCGGCGCGCCTGGGTGGCGACGAGTTTGCGCTCCTGCTGTTTGACGCCGATCGACCGGGTGCAGAGACGGTGGCCCGGCGCATCATCGCCCGCGTCCAAGAGGTCGCGCTCGACTACCCGGGCACCGGCCTCGGTGCCAGCGTCGGCCTCGTCCACTTCGCCCGCGCCCCCGCTGATGCCGACACCCTCGTCCGGGCCGCCGACCAGGCGATGTACCGGGCCAAGAGCGCCGGCAAGGGCACCGTCGTCATCTTCGATGCCGACGACGTCGTCGCCGAAGCCCCGGCGGTCGCCGCCGCTGTCTGACTGCGAGACCCGCAACTCGTTTCGCCTTGAGGTCCTGATCCCATCAAGCAGGTGGGCCCATCTATGAAGCGAATACCTGTGCGCTGTTCACCCGGTTGCCGAGCCACCTGCTCCAAGCCTGCGGCGAGACCCGGTTGCTGGGGCACGCGCGCGGGTCCTGCTCATCGTCGGCGCCCCGAATTGCGCGCCACACCGTCGCAAACGTCGTCGACTCGGCAACGACAAAGCCCGTCTTCCGCTCGGCTCCTGGCTATCGCTGGGAAGCCGGCGGCCGACGGCGGTTGTCGAGGGCCCTTGTCAGATTGTCGGCCGCGCTGATGAGCGCGAGGTGGGTAAAAGCCTGCGGGAAATTTCCCAGCGCTTCGCCGGTCTTGCCGATCTGCTCGGAGTAGAGGCCGAGGTGGTTGGCGTAGGTCAGCATCTTTTCAAAGATGAGCCGGGCCTCGTCGACGCGGCCGGCGCGGGTCAGGGCTTCGACCAGCCAGAAGGTGCAGATGCTGAAGGTGCCTTCTTCGCCGTCGAGGCCGTCACCCGTCCTGGCCACGTTGTAGCGGTAGACGAGGCTGTCGGAGACGAGCTCACTCATGATCGCGTCGAGGGTCGCGCCCATGCGCGGATCCATCGGCGACATGAAGAACACCAGCGGCATCATCAGCAGCGAGGCGTCGAGTACGTCGCTGTCGTAGGACTGCACAAACGCCTGGCGTTGCTCGTTCCAGCCGCGGGTCATGATCTCTTCGTAGATGGCGTCGCGCACCTGCAACCAACGGGCGCGCGGCGCCGGGAAGCTGCGCTTGTCGGCGAGGCGCAAGGCGCGGTCGACGGCGACCCAGCACATGACCTTCGAGTAGACGAACTGCCGGCGACCGCCGCGGACCTCCCAGATGCCTTCGTCGGGCTCCTGCCAATGCTCGCAGACCCAGTCGACCACGCTGCGCAGCTTGGTCCACAAGTCGTAGCCGATGGGCGCGCCATGCTTGTTGTAGAGGTACACCGCGTCCATCAGCTCGCCGTAGATGTCGAGCTGCAGCTGTCCGTGCGCGCCGTTGCCGGTGCGCACCGGCTTGCTGCCTCGGTAGCCCTTCAGGTGATCGAGGGTCTCTTCGATGAGCTCGTGCTTGCCATCGATGGAGTACATGAGTCGCAGGCTGCCGTCGGCGTTGACCTCGTGGAGCCGGGCCGAGAGCCACTCCATGAACTGCCGAGCCTCGCCTGTGAAGCCGACGCGCAACAGTCCGTAGAGCGTGAAGCTGGCATCGCGGATCCACGTGTAGCGGTAGTCCCAGTTGCGCGCGCCACCGATCTGCTCGGGCAGGCTCGTCGTCGGCGCGGCCACAATCGCTCCGGTCGGCTGGAAGGTCAGCAGCTTCAACACCAGCGCCGAGCGGTTGACCATCTCGCGCCAGCGTCCCTCGTAGAGCCCGGTCCCGAGCCAGCTGCGCCACCACTTCGCGGTCTGCTGGATGCTCTCGCGCACCTGCGACGTCGACCGCGGCGACACCGGCTCACCGGGCGCGTGCTCCGACAGCTCGAAGCAGACGGACTCGCCGGCCTGCAGGGTGACGTCGACGACGACGGCGCCGCCTCGCGCGTCCTCCTCGATGGTGAGGGGCACGGTGGTCTTCAGCACCAACGACAGTGCCGCGCTCTCGAAGATGGCGCCGCCCTCGGTGAGCGTGACCCGGTGGGTGGCGCGGGCGAAGTCAAAGGCCGGCGCGCACACGATGCGAAAGGTCATCGAGCCGCGGACGACCTCGACGAGCCGCACGATCTGGTGCTCAAAGCGCCCGGCGGTCTTGTCGCGCACCGGCATGAAGTCGGTGACCTCGCCGACGCCGGCCTCGCTCAAGAAGCGCGTGACCAACACGTTGGAGTCGTAGAGGTAGAGCTGCTTGTGGGTCGCGGGCTCAAGCGGTGCAATCTGGAAGGTGCCGCCCTTCTCGTCGTCGAGCAGGGCGGCGAACACGGCCGGCGAATCGAAGTGCGGGAAGCACCAGAAGTCGATCGCGCCATTGGTGCCGATCAAGGCGACGGTGTGCAGGTCGCCGATGACGCCGTGCTCTTCGATCGGCAGGTAATGGGTCATGGGCCTCTATAGCCGACGACGCTGGACCAGCGTTCCTCGCGGGCGCTCGACCGTGGGGGCGTGAGCACCTCCGCGCGTCGGGCGACGCCGACGTCGCCGTCACCGGCTCGGTGCCTTTGTGCATGCTGGCCGACCACGCGTCACATCTGAGCCCAGGAGTCGTCGTGGCTGGTCCCGAACTGCAGACCACCACTTCGACAACAGAGCCCGCTGCGTGCTTGCGCAGACCCGCGACGCGAAGCGCTGCAATCACAAGCGCTCGTCAGGCCGGGCCGCGGCCGCCGCGGTGTCGCGGCACGGGACCCGACGGCGGCACCTCGTGATGCACCCCGCGCGGCGTCAGGGTTCGATGCTCCAGGTGCTCGAGGACTGCGGCGCGGTGGGTCTGGGCCAACACCACCAGCTCGGCAAAGCCTTCGCGCGCCAGCGCCGACAGCGGCTCGAGCTGGATGCCGTCTTCGCTGTCGCTGCGGACCAGGCCGTGCCACGACAATGATGTCAGGCTCAGGACGATCCGCTCGACGTCGACGCCGAGCTGCTTCGCGAGGTCGACCACGCGGAAGCGGCGCCCGGGTTCTTGTTGCAGCACCAGCAACACGTCGAGGGCCTCGATGGTCTCGATGCAGCTGTCGAGCAGAGAGCGAATGTCGGAGCTGAGCAGGGGCTGGGTCATGTCATCTTTCCGGGAACTCGGGCTCGGAGCCCTGTTTGTCACCGCTTCAGAGCGTCATGGCGTCATCGTCGGGGTGCCGCCGCCGCCGCCGGCCGCGCGGCTGCCGTCGGGGTCGATGAGCGCGGTCGGGGTTCGGGCGGCCGCGGCGCGGGAGGCCCGGGCGCCGGCGACGCGCGACAGCAGCACGCGCAGCTCGCCCGGGTTGTCGACGCGAAAGCGGGCCCCGACGCAGCGCGGGCCGACGGCGACGGCGACGCTGCCGTCTGGCAAGGCGGCAAACAGGTCATCGTCGGTGGTGTCGTCGCCGCCGGCCACGATGACGGCGTTTTCCCCGAGCGACAGCTGCTCGATGAAGCGTCCTTTGTGCTGCCCGCGCATCCTCACCTCGACGATGCAGTTGCCGAACAGCACCTCGGCCTCGTCGTCGATGGCCCGCAACAGATCGCCGGCCTGAGCCTCTAAAGCCGCTCGCTGCACCGGCGGGATGCCGCGGGTGTGGAGGGCCACCGAGCAGTGCTTGACCTCGACGAAGCTGCCGGTGCTGCCGTCGGCGAGGCGTCGCATCAACTCCACCGCACGGGCCTTCCAGGACGGGATGGGCGCTTCGCTCCACGTGCCACCGACGACGCGGACGTGGGCGCCGTGCTCGGCGGTCAGGGTGATTGGCAGCGCGCCCAGCCACTGTTCGAGCGTGGCCCGGTCGCGACCACTGGCGATGCAGACCGACGTCGCTGGCGCCGCCGCCAGCGACTCGAGCAGCGCGAGCAGCGCGGGATCGGGCTCGGCCTCCGACGGCGTCGCGGCGATGGGCACCAGGGTCCCGTCGTAGTCGAGCACCAGGTGCAGGTGGTCTGCGTCGACTGCGCGGGCGATGCCGCCGGCCAGGGTGTCGGCGACCGCGCTGCCGCCCAGGTTGTCTCGGACCAGGCTGTCGCTGCCGTCGCAACGTTCACGTGTGGCACCGGCCATTGTGCCGGCGTTGGCCAGCGCGCCGAGAAAGCGCGCGGCCCAGCGGTGCACGTCGTGCGCGCGCACCTGCCGCCGCATCATGCCCATCCGCACCCGCTGCTCGTCATCCGACATCAGGATTGCCTCGCGCAGTCGGCGGGCCACCTCGTCGATGTCGTAGGGGTTCACCAGCAGCGCTCCCTCGAGCTCGTCGGCGGCGCCAGCCAGCTCGGAGAGCACCAGGCTGCCGCGTTCGTCGACGTGGGCGGCGACGTATTCCTTGCACACGAGGTTCATGCCGTCGCGCAGCGGCGTGACGATCATGACGTCTGCGGCGGCGTAGAGCGCGACCAGCTCGGGCAGCGCGACCTCGCGGTACATGAAATGGATGGGCACGCCCGTGGCGGTGCCGAAGCGGCCGTTCACCCGACCCACAAGCCGGTTCACGACGTCGCGGAAGTTGCCGTAGCCGTCGGTGTTTTCGCGGGTCGGGACTGCCAGCTGCACGAAGTGCAGGCGTGGCGCGAGCTCAGGCCAGCGCTCGAGCAGCCGCTCAATGGCCAGGATGCGGCGCGGCAGGCCCTTCGTGTAGTCGAGGCGATCGACGCCCAGCAGGATGGTGCGGCCGCGGGCCTCGCTCTTCAGGCCGGCGACTCGTTCCCGCACAACGTCATCGTGGGCGCAGGCCTCGATCTTCTGGACGTCGACGCCGATGGGAAAGACGCCGACGCGGCTGACGTGGCCGGCGAATTCGACGCGGTCGCCGTCGACGCGGGCGCCGACGCTGCGGGCGGCGTCGACAAAGGCCTCGGCAAAGGTGGCGGTGTGGAAGCCGACGACGTCGGCGCCGAGCAGGCCGGTGATGATCTCGTGGGCGCGCGGCAAGACCCGGAACACCTGCAGCGCCGGGAACGGCACGTGAAGGAAGAACCCCACGCGTGCGTCGGGCACGCGACGGCGGATCTCGCCCGGCACCAGCGCCAGGTGGAAGTCGTGCACCCAGATGGGGTCGCCGGCGCGGGCCGCGTCGATGCAGGCGGTGGCGAAGCGCTGGTTCACGGCGCGAAAGGCGGGCCAGTCGGCGTCGGCGTCGAAGGGCAGTCGATCGAGGTTGCTGTGCAACAGCGGCCACAACACGCCGTTGGCGTAGCCCTCGTAGTAGGCGGCGACCTCGCCCTCGTCGAGGAACACCGGGATGGCGCCGGCTTCGGCGAGGCGGAGTGTGACGACGTCGCGGTGCTGCGGCGCGACCCGGCCCGGCCAGCCGAGCCAACGCGCGTCCGTCGTCTCCTGCACGTCGCGCAGCGCGGTGGCGAGCCCGCCGGCGGTGAGCTGCACATCGACCGCATCGCCTTGTTCACGGACGCGCGCTGACAGTCGGTTCGAGACGAACAGGGGCCGCTGCTGCATCGTGGATAGATACTTTGGCACCAAACGATCTTGCAAGCCCGTTCGTTGGATGCCAAACAATCGCCATGATCTTTGGTGAGGATGCGCAGGAACCGCAGCCGATGAGTCGGACGCTTGAGCTGATGCGAAAGATCTGGGCGGTCGATCACGCCATGCGACACCTCTCGCGAACGATGGAGGTCAAGCTCGGCATCACCGGCCCGCAGCGCCTGGTCGTGCGTGTGGTGGGGCAGCGTCCAGGCGTCGGTGCCGGCGAGCTGGCGTCGCTGCTGCACCTCGACGCCAGCACCCTCACCACCCACCTCACCCACCTTGAAGGGGCCGGCCTGCTTGAGCGCCGGCAGAGCCCGACCGACGCCCGACGCACCCAGGTGTCGTTGACCACGCGCGGCCGTCGCTTCGATGTCGCCACTCCCGGCACCGTCGAAGCCGCCGTCGCCCAGACCGTGGGCGGGCTTGACGACGACACCATCGCCGTTGTCGAAGGGTTCCTCACGCGCCTGGTGGTCGAGCTCGACGCCCAGTCCCAGGCCTGCGCCACGCCCCGCCGACGGCGTCGCGCATGACCCTCCCCGGGTTTCCCGCTCGAGGGCCGACAGGCCCGATGCCGCCGGCACATCGATGAAGGAGCGGTCCCCTGCGGCGTCCAACGTCGCGCCGCCGCCCGAGGCGACCCCGCCGGCCGGCCGTTTTTGGCGGGCGCGCGATCGGGTCCGCGCGCTGTTGGCCGTCGAGGTCGGCGTCGTCGACGCCCGAGCCGTCGCCGCCGGCCTCAACACGCTGCTTCTCCGGGCCTTTTCTCGGGTCGTGCCGAGCGAGCAGGGCCGGCTGTTGGTGCTGACCATCTTGATCGGCGGCCTGTGTGGCGTGACGGCGGTGCTCTTCCACCTCGGCATCCTGAGCGCCGAGCGCGCGCTCATCGACCGGGCCTTTGACGCAGGACCCGGGCGCTGGATGTTCTGGGTCGTCGCCACGCCGACGCTCGGTGCGTTGTTGTGCGGGCTGGTGCTCGAGCGGATGCCCAACGTGCGGGGCAGCGGGGTCCCCCAGGTCAAGGTGGTCTATTCGCTGAAGAGCGGACGCCTGCGCCTGCGCGACGCCGTGGCGAAGGTCATGATCTCAACGTTGCAGATCGGTACGGGCTCGTCGCTCGGGCGCGAAGGCCCGACGGTCTACATCTGCTCGGCCATCGCCAGCACCGTCGGCCGCTGGTTCGCCATCTCGCCGGTGAACCTGCGCCGCTTGATCCCCGTCGGCACCGCCGCTGGCATCGCCGCCGCCTTTAACGCCCCCATCGCCGCTGTCACCTTCACCATCGAAGAGCTGGTCGGCGAGCTCGATCAAACGATGCTGTCGGGCGTCGTCGTCGCGGCAGCCCTGGCGGCGATCATCGAGCGCACCGTGCTCGGCACGCACCCGGTGTTCGCCGCCGTGCATCCCTACGAGCTGACGCACGCCTCTTCGCTGTTGACCTACGCGCTGCTCGGCGTCGCCGCGGCCCTCGTCGGCCGGGCCTTTACCGCGGGCATCTTGCGGGTGCGGGCGGCGTTTCGCGGGCTCACGGCGATCCCCCGCTTCGCGCACCCCGCCGTCGGCGGCTTCGTCACCGGCGTTCTCGCCGTCGGCGGTGTCGTTCTGGTTTCGTCCCGCGGCGTCACCGGCGGCGGCTACGAGACGTTGTCGGCGGCTCTCGGCGGCGACCTCGGCGTCGACGTCCTGCTGGTGATGTGCGCGCTCAAGGTGATGGCCACGATCGCGTCGTATTCGTCGGGCGGCTCGGGCGGCGTGTTTGCGCCGTCGCTGTTTATCGGCGGAATGCTGGGCGGCGCCTTTGGCCACCTCGACGGCCTCCTGCTCGGGCACGTCGATGTCGAGCACGGCGCATTCGCCCTGGTCGGCATGGGCGCGGTGTTCGCGGCGGTGATCCGCGCCCCCATCACCTCGATCTTGATCATTTTTGAGATGACCAACGGCTACGGCTTGATCCTGCCGCTCATGATCGCCAACTCGACGGCGTACTTGTTGGCCCGGCGCACCGATCCCCGATCAATCTACGAGGCTCTCATTGAACAAGACGGCATCCGCCTTCCGCACAAGAGCGCCGGGATGGCGGCGCTGTCATCGTGGAGGGTGGAGCAGGCCATGACCACAGCTGGCCTCGTCGTCATCGCCGCCGACATCGCGGTCAAGGACGCCCTCGCTGCGCTGCGTCCCGGCCTATCGAGCTTCCCGGTTGTCGATGCCGCCGGCCGCTTCGTCGGCATCATCAGCGAAGCCCGCTTGCGTCATCGGGTGGCCGAGGGCGCCGGCGCCGAGCTGGTGCGCGCGCAGCTCACGCACCGAGAAGTGCTCACCGGCAGCCAGCCCCTGCACGACGCCGTCGTCCGCATGAACAAGCTCGGCGTCCGCCAGATGGCGGTGGTCGACGCCGACGACGGGGCCAGGCTGGTCGGGATGTTCGCCATGAGCGACGTCGTCCGGGCCCACGCCAGCGCTGACGAAGGTGTCGCATGAGCTGGCTGTTGGCCCCGCCCTTCTTGGGAGGTCGCTGAGCATGGCCGTGGAGCTCTCACCGGGCCTGGTGGCCTTTTTGCGACAACAGATCAGCTCCATCGAGGCGCTCGAGGTGCTGCTCTTGACCCATCGCTTTCCCCATCGCGTCTGGGACGCCGACTCCGTCGCGGCTGAGCTGCGCATCCAGTCTCGATCGGCCGCGGCGCGGCTCGCGGCCCTGGAGAAGTCGGGGCTCGTGCGCATCGATGGCGCTTCCTCCTACCGCTTCGCTGCCGACGGCGAGCTTGCGCCTCGCGTCGCCGAGCTCGACGCCGCCTACCAGACACACCGCGTGCGCATCATCGAGCTCATCTTTTCGAAACCAGCGGACAACATCCGGGTGTTCGCCGACGCCTTTGTCTTCGGCAAAGGAGCCAAGGACGATGATTGAAGCCGTCTACATCTTGTGCGCGCTGACGAGCTTGTTGTGTGCCGTGCTGTTGTTCCGCAGCTGGTGGGGCTCTCGACGCCGGCTGCTGCTGTGGAGCTCGCTCTGCTTCATCGGACTGATGATCAACAGCGCGATGGTGGTCTTCGACAAGATGATCGCCACCGGCGTCGACCTGTCGGTGCCGACCAAGGTGCCAGCGGTGATCGGGATGGCGCTCTTTCTCTTCGGGCTCATCTGGGAGGGCGACGGATGAGCGACTTCCTCTCGGGCATTCTGGTGGTGTTGGCGTCAGCGATCGCGCTGTACCAGGTGCGATTCTGGCGGAGGTCCAAGGACCGTCTCTTCCTCTACTTCGCCATCGGCTTCGCCTTGATGGCCGCGAACCGGACCGCGCTGTTTCTGGTGTCCGACGAAAGCGAGACCCGCACCTACGTCTACGTCGTCCGCCTGCTCGCCTTTGCCATCATCCTCTGGGGCATCTGGGACAAGAACCGATCGGCGCGCGGCAGCAGCAGCGACGTCCCCTGACCGGCATCCGGACCAGTCATCGTCGTTGTTGGATGACCACACGCGCCTGTGGGGCCAGGGTTCGCTGGTGTTCGGCCCACCACGACGTCCTCGAGAGCCGGCAGCGCCGACGCCCTCTTGCCGACAGCCCGAGCCGGGGTCTGCTCCAGTGACCGCGACGACGCATGCGACCTGCTCGTTGTGCGACGCCATCTGCGGCATCGCCGTCGAGCACGACGGCGACCGCGTCATCGCCATCCGCGGCGACGTCGACGACCCGTTCAGCAAGGGACACGTCTGCCCGAAGGTCATCGGGCTCAAGCACGTCCATGAAGATCCCGATCGGGTCCGCCGGCCGTTGAAGCGCGGCCCCGATGGGACCTTCCACGAGGTCGCCTGGGACGAGGCCCTCGACGAAGCCGCCGGCCGCCTCGCGCGCCTGCAACGCCTGCACGGACGCGACGCCGTCGCCGTCTACGCCGGCACGCCGACCGCCCACAGCTACGGCGCGATCTTTTTCTACGGCCTGTTGCGCGCTGCCCTCGGCACCAAGAACGCCTACAGCGCGACGTCGATGGACAGCCTGCCGCGCTTGTTGGCCGCGCAGGTCGTCTTCGGCTCCCCGCTGCTGGTGCCGGTGCCCGACCTCGATCGCACCGCACTGCTCGTCGTCATCGGCGCAAACCCTGTGGTCTCCAACGGCTGCATGATGACGGCACCCGGCGTGAAGAAGCGCATCCTGGCCATCCGCGCGCGCGGTGGCCGCGTCGTCGTCGTCGATCCGCGCCGGAGCGAGACCGCGGCCGTCGCCGACGCACACCACTTCATCCGGCCGGGCAGCGATGCGTTCTTTCTCGCTTCGCTGGTGCGCGCGCCAGCGTCGTTCGTCGACGGCTGCGACGACGTGCGCGCGGCGACCGCGCCGTTTTCGCCGGAGCGCACCGCCGCCCTCACCGGAATCGGCGCCGACGTCACGCGCGACCTGGCGCGCAACCTGGCCGGTGCCGCGAGCGCATCCATCCACAGCCGCATGGGCGCCTCGACGCAGGAGGCGGGCGTCGTCAACAGCTGGTTGATCGACGTGCTGCACGCGCTGACGGGCAACCTCGATCGGGCCGGCGGCGCGATGTTTCCGACGTCGCCGGTGCCCCTCGCCGCGCTGTTGCATCGCCTGGGCGCCACCGGTCACTTCGGCCGCTTCGCCAGCCGCGTGCGCGGCCTGCCGGAATTCAACGGCGAGCTGCCCATCGCCGCCCTCGCCGAGGAGATCGAGACGCCCGGCCCCGGACAGATCCGCGGGCTCATCACGCACGCCGGAAATCCAGCCCTGTCGGCGCCGAACGCGCCGCGGGTGACGGCGGCGTTGTCGACGCTCGACACCCTGGTGGCCATCGACATCTACGTGAACGAGACCACGCGCCACGCCCACTTCATCTTTCCGCCGACCTTTGGCCTCGAGCACGACCACTTCCCGCTGCTGTTCCACGGGCTCGCCGTGCGAAACACCGCCCACTACTCGCCCGCCGTGCTGCCGACGGCGCCGGATGCGCGCGACGACTGGCAGATCCTGCTCGAGCTGTCGGCGCGCATCCTCGGCCAGCGCGCCGTGTCTGCGCAGTCAGCGCTGGCACCGGTGTTGTCGACGACGATCACGGCGCTGGTGCGGGGGCTGGGTCGACTGCTGCCGCCGCGACGCCTGCTGGCCCTGCTGCTGCGCCTCGGGCCGCACCGCGGGCTGTCGCTCGCCGCCCTCGACGGCGAACCCCACGGGCGCGACCTCGGTGCTTTGACACCGCGCCTGCCGGCGGCCCTGTGCACGGCGACGAAGCGCGTCGACCTGGCTCCGGCTTCGTTCACCGCGGCGCTGGCCACGCTGGCCGCGTGCCTCGACGACGCGCCCGCCGCGCGAGCCGCGAGCGCTGCCGGTGAGCAGCATCAGCACCAGCAGCAGCTGCAGCAGCAGCTGCTGTTGATCGGCCGCCGCGACCTGCGGAGCAACAACTCCTGGATGCACAACGTCGAGCCCCTCGTGCGTGGCGAGAAGCGCTGCACGCTGCTCATGCACCCCGACGACGCCGGCGCCCGCGGCCTCGTCGACGGCGAACCGGCCCGCGTCGTCTCTCGCGTCGGCGCCCTGACTGCCGAGGTGCAGCTGAGCGAGGCCATGATGCCCGGCGTGGTGTCACTGCCGCATGGCTGGGGACACGACGACGACAACACGCAGCTCACCGTGGCCCGGAAGCACCCCGGCGTCAGCCTCAACATCCTCACCGATGACCACCAGCTCGACGCCGTCTCGGGCTGTGCCGCCTTGAACGGCGTCAAGGTCCGCGTCGAACGCCTGACGCTGCCGGGTATCCCGGTGAAGGGCTAACATCGCCGATGCTCAAGCCGCTGCTCGCCACCATCGCCGCCCTCGTCGTCGTTGCCAGCGCCGCCCCCGCCCGCGCCGACGCCGTCATCGAAGCCCGGTGCCAGGCTACCCCTGACGGCGGCGCCTGCCGCTTCACGAACAGCGGCGCGAACCCGGGCAGCGGCTGCGCCACCGTCGTCGTCCACCACACGAGCGGCACCGGGTCGACGACGTCGGCGCCGGCCTGCTCGGGCCTGATCGCGCCGGCAGCGACCCAGGAGGTGCCGTTGCGCTTCGTCGGCCCGCTGCCCGGCGCGCTGTGCCTCACGCCCGACGCGCCCGCTGAATTCCGCTGCACGATGGCCGTGACCATGAGCGACGTCGCGGCCGAGCCGCGCACCGGCGCCCTCGCGTCGCCGCTGTTGTTCCCGGTGATTGTCCTGT
>JBKJNL010001010.1:0-17046 GCA_046593615.1 Myxococcota bacterium
CGCTTCGATGCTGGCGTGCGAGCTCGTCTCCGTCCACGTCATCCCGCGCCCGCACGCCAGCATCGAAGCGGTCCTGCCGCTCGGCGCGCGCAGCGGCGGCGGCAAGTCCTGATCGACTGAACGCGCAGCCGTCTTTCAAAGACGGCTGCGCGTTTCTCTTTTCCTCGTGCGTCGTTTGCGCATTCGCCGAAGCGGCGGCGCGAGATCGTGCTCTTGAGCCCCATCGCTGGCGTCGGCGACGGCGTCGACGACGCCAGGCGCCGGGTTCCCCGCTTCCCGACAGGACGTCGTCATGTTGCTCGGACAGGTCATCGGCACCGTCGTCGCCTCGCGCAAAGAAGCCGAGCTCGAAGGGCTCAAGCTGCTGCTCGTCAAGGGCGTCGACATCGAAGGCAAGCTCACCGGCGGCGTGATCGTCGCCGTCGACGCCGTCGGCGCCGGCGTCGGCGAGACCGTGCTGTACTGCGCCGGCAGCTCGGCCCGTCAGACCGAGGTCACGAAGAACAAGCCCGTCGACCACGTCATCATGGCGATCGTCGACCAGCTCGTCGTCGGCGACGTCGTCAAATACTCCTCGGACGGCCCGCGGGCCTCCAACACCAAGGGCTGAGCTCTTTGAGCGACGGCTGTTTGAGCGGAGCGCGCCATGAGCCGCATCGACGACAATAAAGTTGAAGAGATCGTGCAGCGCGTGGTGGCCAAGCTGGCCCCTGCCCTCGCTGGCATGAATGCCGGTGCTTCGTCGGGCTACGGCCCGGTGACCAACCCGCGCGCCACGCCCGCACCCGGCGAAGTCTGTGGTCCGTCGCCGGCGCTCATCGCCCGCGGTGCCATGACCGGTCGCGGCGGCAGCAACCGCGGCATCTACCCCGACGTCGACAGCGCCGTGAAGGCCGCCCGCGCCGCCCACGACTTCCTCGTCGACAAGCTCACCATGAAGGTGCGCGACGCCTGCATCGCCGCCATGCGCAAGTGCGTGCACGACAACGTGCAGCAGCTGGCGCAGATGGCCGTCGAAGAGACCGGGCTCGGCCGCTACGACGACAAGATCAACAAGAACCTGCTCGTCGCCGACAAGACGCCGGGCACCGAGATCCTGCGGCCCATCGCCCAGACCGGCGACGACGGCCTCGTCTTGATCGAGCGCGCGCCCTACGGCGTCATCGGCGCCATCACGCCGACGACGAACCCGACCGAGACCATCATCTGCAACGCCATCGGCATGATCGCCGCCGGCAACGCCGTGGTCTTCAACGTCCACCCGTCGGCCAAGAAGGTCTGCCGCTTCCTCGTCGAGAAGCTCAACTACGCCATCGTCGCCGCCGGCGGCCCCGAAGGCCTCGTCTGCATGATGGGCGACCCGACCATCGAGAGCGCCAACACCATGATGAAGCACCCCGGTGTGCGGCTCGTCGTGGTCACCGGTGGCCCCGGCGTGGTCAAGGCCGCCATGCAGTCTGGCAAGCGCGCCATCTGCGGCGGCCCCGGCAACCCGCCCGTGGTCGTCGACGAGACCGCCGACCTGCGCAGAGCCGGCAAGGGCATCGTGCTCGGGTGCTCGCTCGACAACAACATCGTGTGCATCGCCGAAAAAGAGGTCTTCGTCGTCGACGACGTGGCCGACGGCCTGCTCAAGGAGATCGAAAAGGCCGGCGGGGCGATCATGTCGCGCGCCGACATCAACAAGCTCGAGAAGCTGGTGCTCGCCGAAGACAAAGCCCACCCGCACAAGGATTGGGTCGGCCAGGACGCCGCCAAGATCGCCCGGGCCATCGGCAAGACCGTCCCCGACAACACGCGCCTGTTGCTGTGCGAGGTCGACGGCGAAGAGCACCCCTTTGTGCAGTCTGAGCTGTTGATGCCGGTGCTGGCCCTGGTGCGCGTCAAGAGCGTCGACGACGCCATCGCCGCCGCGGTCCGCGCCGAGCACGGCTTCGGCCACACCGCGGCCATGTACTCGACCAACATCGATGCCTTGCACAACATGGCGCGGGCGATGGACACGAGCATCTTCATCAAGAACGCGCCGACCTACGCCGGCCTCGGCCTCGGCGGTGAGGGCTACACCAGCTTCACCATCGCCTCGCCCACCGGTGAGGGCCTGACGACGGCGGTGAGCTTCTCGCGCGAGCGCCGCTGCACGTTGAAGGACCACTTCCGGATCGTCTGACGCCTTCGAGCCCAGATGAGCGACGTCGACGTCTTGCTGCCGGCGCGCGATCCCGATGCCCGCCACTTCGCCATTGCCCTGAAGAGCAGCCTGCGAAGTCGAGCTGTCGACTTCGGCGTCGTCGTCGTCGACCACGGCAGCGTCGTGCCCCTGCAGGGGCTGCGCGTCGTCGACCACCCGCGCGTGACCGTGCTGCGCGTCGACGGCAGCGTGCCGTTCGCCGCGGCCCTCGAGCAGGGGCGGGCCCTGTGCCGGGCGCCGTTCATCGCCCGCATGGACGCCGACGACGTCATGCACCCGTTGCGGCTCGCCGAAGACGTCGGCCTGTTGCGTTCGTCGCCGGCGCTCGCGGGCGTGTCGTCGCGCGTCAAGGTGCTGCCAAAGGCCTCGACCCTGATGCGCGGCTATGTGGGTTGGCAGAACAGCATTCTGACAACTTCAGAACATTTCAAAGAACGCTGGATCGAGCAGCCCCTCTGCAATCCGGCCACCACCTGGCGGGCCGACGTCGTCGAGGCTGCCGGCGGCTGGCGGCACCAGCCCTGGCCCGAAGACTACGACCTCTTTTTGCGGTTGATGAGCCGGGGCTGCGACGTGATCAAACGACCGGTGATTCGGCACGCCTGGCGGCAGCACTTCGGCCAGCTCACGCGCACGACCAAGGCCCGCAAATCGCGCGACGCCCTCGCCGCCTGCAAGGTCCACCACCTGGTGCCGTCGTTTTCGTTGTCGACAAAGGAAGTGCTGGTGCTCGGCGCCGGCAAAGAAGGCCGCCGCATCTCGCGGGCGCTGCGAGCGGTCGGCGTCAACGTCGCCGCCTTTGTCGACGTCGACGTGAAAAAGATCGGCCGCCAGGTGCACGGCGTGACCGTGATGGCCGAGCTGCCCGTGGCCGGCGGCGACCGCTTCGTCGTCGGCGCCGTCGGCACCAGCGGCGCGCGGGGTCCGGTGCGCGGGCTCTTGCACGACCGCGGCTACGTCGAAGGAGCAGACGCCGTCGTGGTCGCTTGAGGTCGGTTCGCTGACGCCTCGTTGCGGGATGGTCGGTTCACGGCGTGGCCACGTTCTCGCTGCCGCACCGCTGATTTGACACCCTCGCGCCATGGACGAGCGCGCGCCGGCACCGATGGGGCTGTTCACCACCGCCGGCAACAACGCCGTCCTCGTCGTCGAAGACTCGCTGGCGCGGGTGGCGTTGCAGGGCGAGCGCGTGCACGCCCGGGTGCGCATCGCGGTGACCGCGGGCATGGCCCTGCTGTGGCCCATCACGGTCTGGCCCGAGCTGCGCGCCGGCCAGGACACCGCCGTCGCCGTCGAAGTCCTGTGCTTGATCGGCGCCGCCGTCGGCCTCTTGTGGCAGCTGCTGATGCGGCGGCAGAAGCACATGACGCCGCGCTTCGGCGTGGTCTCGAGCCTGCTCGACGTCGCCCTGGCCTGGTCGCTGGGCCTCATCGTCACCCTGCAGCCGCCGCCGGACTTCACCGGCACGCTGCATTCGGTGGGGTTCCCGATTCTCTACCTCGCGGTCGTGGCCTCGGGCATGCGCCTGTCGCGGCGCTCGACGGTCATCACCGGCGGCTTCGCCATCGCCGGCCTGGTGGTCTTGCACCTCGTCGACACCAGCCAGAACGCCGGCCTCACGCAGGACACCGCGGCCCACGTCGTCATGGCCGCGTTCCTGATTGGCGCGGCGGCGCTCATCGCCTTTGTCTCGGCCTGGCGCGCGCGCTCGGTGGCCATGGAGGTCGCCGAGCAGACGCTGCGGGCCCAGCGCGCACGCACGACCCTTGGCTCCTACGTGAGCGAAGAGGTCGCCGCCCACGCGTTGTCGTCGGGCGAGGTGCGGCTCGGCGGTGCGCGCAAGCAGGTCGCGGTGCTGTTCACCGACCTGCGCGGCTTCAC
This sequence comes from Myxococcota bacterium, assembly GCA_046593615.1. Lineage (GTDB taxonomy): Bacteria > Myxococcota > UBA727 > UBA727 > VGSZ01 > VGSZ01. The sequence continues at coordinate 4,073 of JBKJNL010001010.1, forward strand.
GGCGTCGTCGGAAGCCGCCGAACCCGAAGAGGTCGTCGCCGACCTCAACGAATACTTCGAGGCCATGGTCGGCTGCATCAGCCGGCGCGGTGGCGTCGTCGACAAATACATCGGCGACTCGATCATGGCCGTGTTCGGCGCCCCGGAATCCAGAGACGACGACGGCTCCCGCGCCGTGCTCGCGGCGTTCGACATGCAGCAAGCGCTCGTCACGCTGAATGCGCGGCGACAACAGCGCGGACGACGGCCGCTGGTGCACGGCATCGGCGTGCATGCCGGCGTCGTCATCGCCGGCAACATCGGCACCGCCCAGCGCGCCAGCTACACCGTCATCGGCGACACCGTGAACGTCGCTGCGCGTCTCGAGTCGGCCACCAAGGAGCACGGCGTGCCGGTGCTGTTGTCGGCCGAGCTGCTGGCCCGCGCCGACGCTGCGTTGTTGCCGCCGCTCGTCGAGGTCGCGTCCGGCACCGGCATCGCCGTGAAGGGCCGGGCCCAGCCGATCGCGGTGCACACGTTCGCGGCTTTTGTGTCGGTGCCCGGCGAGCCCGTCGTCGGGCCGGCCTGACGACGACACAACGACAAAACGGCGACGAACAGCGGCGCTATTTTTCGACGAGGCGCGTCGCGCCGTCCCAGCTGGCAGGCGATTCCTGCGCGAGCGCCGCGGCGCGCACGGCGAGGGCTTGTGCGGCGTGGTCGTCGTGTCCGCCAAGCGCAACGGCAGCGACGACGGCGGCGAAGCCGTTGGCGGCGGCTTCGAAGCGGCCGGCCTGCAGGTCTTCGACGGCGGTGGCGAAGCGGCCGAGCTCCTTTTCTTTGGCGGCTTTGAGGGGTGCCGGGTCGGCGTCGAGCACTTCGAAGAGGCTCATGGGCTCGGTCTTGCCCTTGGCGATGACGCGGTCGAGCTTTCTCAGTGAGAAGCGGCCGAGCGTGAGCTTGGACGCCGTCGTCTGGGAGATGAGCACGCGCGCGCCGTACATCTTTGTCATGCCTTCAATGCGCGCCGCGAGGTTCACCGGGTCGCCGATGACGTTGCAGGCCAGGCGATCTTTGCCGCCGATGGTGCCGAGCATCAGCCGGCCGGTGTTGAGGCCGACGCCGATGACGAGGGCTTCTTCGTGGGCAGCGACGCGCGTCTCGTTGAAGCGGGCCACGGCGTGGTGCATGGCCGCGGCCGAGGCCACGGCATCGTCGACGCTGTTGGCAAACAGGGCCATGACGCCGTCGCCGTAGTACTGGCTGATGAAGCCGTGGTTCCCGTGGATCGTGGGCTCGACGTACTCGAGATATTTGTTGATGAGCTCAAAGACCTTGCGGGTGCCGAGCTTCTCCGAGAGGCCGGTGAAGCCGCGGATGTCGCTGAACAACACCGAGATCTCGAGCTCGGTGTTGTCGCCTCTGACGACGTCTTTCACCGAACCGCGCGACAGCAGCGACAAGAACGCGTCGGGGAGGAAGCGGGCCATCGACAGGTTGACGTCGGCGAGGTCGCGGTTCTTGCGGTCGAGGTCGTTGAGCGTGATCGCGTACGAGCGCGCCAGCGCCAGGGCCTGGCCGACGGCGAACCCCATGAAGCCGACGAGCACGGGCTGCAGGCCAAAGATGTGGACGCTGCCGACGACGCCGTCGATGGGAATGTTCTGCAGGATGGCGCCCACGAAGCCCGTGACGTAGCCGAGGAAGAGCAGGCGCGCGACCGGATCGCCGCGCAGCAGCGGGGGCACAATCAAAGCGCCAACGATGAAGACCCCACCGACAATGTTCGGCACCAGGTTGGCCATGAACAACAGCGGCCACAGCGGCACGGCGACATGCAGGAGGGCGCAGGCCGAAAAGAGCAGCGACGTGAACAGCGACCAGCTCGCGAGGGCGATGCAACTGCGCGGCAGGCGCTGCCCCGGTCGCATCAAGAGCGCGAACATGACGAACCAGCACGCGCCAAAGATGCCCGGGGCCATGCCGCCGGCGAGGAACGCGGAGGCGCCGAGCTTCCCCGAGAGGCCGGCGGCGTTGGCGAAGGGCTGCAGCGAAACGGCCACGCCGCCGAGGCCGCCGAACAGGTCGGCGAGCAAGGTGCGCCGCCTGAACCACAAGAGCAGGTGGTAGAGGCCAATCAGCAGGAAGAAGAGGCCAGCGGCGTTCATGCGCACGACCCCGTCGCGGAGCTCGGCCCGATGCTTCTGCGCTGCCAGGTCGGCCACCGACGACGAGGCCAGCACCGGCGCTGCGGCGCGCGCGGTGTCGGGCAGGTTCTTCATCATCGGCGGCGTCTGCGATCGGATGGCCACCGTGAACGTCGATGACGACGACCCCGGCAGCGTCAACGAAAACGGCAGCGTGAATCCCTGATCGCGATCGGCCCGCCCGATGTCGACGACGCCGACGCCGTCGACGTAGACGGCCAGCGGCCCGACGGTGCGCGGCAACGCGAGGCCGAGCGTCGCGCCAGCCTCGCGTTCCCCCAGCGCGCGCGGCGAGAGCTCGATCGTCGTGCGGTACCAGACGACGCCGCCCAACAGCGGCTCCGCGAGGCGGCCCACGGCGTCGACGTTCAACCAGGCGCTGTCGTCGAACTCCGGCGCGGCAAAGGCTTCATCGTCGCCGTCGAGGGTCTTCCACGACGACAGCGGCGTCGGCTCGGTCAGCGTCGACACGATGGTGGGCGGGGCGGCGGCAAAGGCCAGCAGCAGGGGGAGCAACATGGCGCGCAGGGTCGGACGCCATCGTCGCCCCGGGCAAGTGCCGCCACGTCGGCGACGAAAGCGGACGGCTACAGGCTGTCGACGACGTCGGCGATGTCGGTGCGGGCGATGACGCGGTCGGCGGCCTCGAGCACGCTGCCGGGTGCGTGGTCCATGGCCACGCCGAGGCCGCAGACCTCGAGCATCTCGCGATCGTTTTCGTCGTCGCCGAAGCAGGCGATGTCGGCGACGTTGATGCCGAGGTGGGCGGCGCAGCGGCCGAGGCCCGTCGCTTTGTTGACGCCGTCGGGCAGCATCTCGAGGAAGCGCGGGTTGCTGCGCACCAGATGCGCGGCGGGGGGCACGAGACGCTCCGCGACCAGCAGGCGCCGCAGCTCGATCAAGCGCTCGGGCTCGTCGACGAACAGCAGCTTCACCGGCGCGTCTTCCAGCGCCAGCAGGTCGACGATCTCGCGCGACGACAGCGCCGCCGCCGCCGGCGCCGAGGTCGGGTTCGGCAGGCGGTGATCGACCAGCAGCCGCTCCTCGACGTAGGCGGCCACGTGAATCCCGAGGTCGATGACGCGGGCGATGACCTGGAGCGATGACACGCGCGGCAGCGTCGTGTGGAACAGCAGGGTCTTGAGGTTGGCGGTCATCACCCGCGCCCCGTTGAACAGCACGCAGGGCGCGTCGACGCCGATGGCTTCGGCGTACGGCAGCGACGTCGTCGCCCGCCGGCCGGTGGCGATGCCGATCTTGATGCCGCGCTGTTGGGCACGCTCGATGGCGGTCACCAGCGGACGCGGCACGCGGTGATCGTCGTCGAGCAGGGTGCCATCGAGGTCGAAGTAGACGGCGCGCACGGGCATGTTCCGATGCTAGGCTCTTCGTCGATGACCGACGACAAGAACGACTTCGACGACGACGACTCATTGGGCGCGGGGCTTCCAAAAGACGTCCCCGGCGGCAGCTTCACCGCCAAGCTCCTGGGCGACCTGGCCAAGCGGGCGCTGACCACCGGCATCGGCGCGGTGTTCATGAGCGAAGAGACGCTGCGCTCGCAGCTCTCGGAGATGAAGCTCCCCAAAGAAGCGATGGGCTACGTCGTCTCGCAAGCCGACAAGACCAAGCGCGAGCTCATCGACGTCATCGCCCGCGAGACCCGCGCGTTCTTCGCCCGCCTCGAAGTCGAAGACATGATCGCCCGGGCCCTCACCGGCACGACCATCGAGATCACGACTCGCGTGCGCATCCTTCCCAAAGAGGGCGGCGGCATGGCGCTGGCTGTCGACCAGAACGACGCCAACCTGGTGAAGAGTCAAGGCGAGGCGGACGCGCCGTCGACGTCAACGTCAACGTCAACGGCGACGTCAAAGGCGACGACCGATGCCACCAGCGAGCGCCCCCGCCGGCGCAAGCGCCGCAAAGACGACGGCAGCACCGAAGACTGAAGGGCTGGCTAGAGCTTTTCAGCCAGCTCGCGGGCGGCGTAGGTCAGGATGATGTCGGCGCCGGCGCGCTTGATCGACAGCAGCGACTCGAGCATGCATTTGTCGCCGTCGAGCCAGCCGTTCGCGGCGGCGGCCTTGAGCATCGCGTACTCACCGGACACATGGTAGGCGGCCACGGGCACGTCGACGGCGTCTCTCACGGCGGCGACGATGTCGAGGTACGGCAGCGCCGGCTTGACCATCACCATGTCGGCGCCCTCGGCGATGTCGAGCCGCACCTCGCGCAGGGCCTCGCGCTTGTTGGCCGGGTTCATCTGGTAGGTCTTTTTGTCGAGGCCGCCGCGCGGCGCGCTGTCGAGGGCATCGCGAAACGGCCCGTAGAACGACGACGCGTACTTGGCGGCGTAGCTCATGATGCACACGCGCTCGAAGCCGTGCTCGTCGAGGGCCCGGCGGATGGCGCCGATGCGGCCGTCCATCATGTCCGACGGCGCGATGATGTCGACGCCGGCGCGCGCCTCGCAGAGGGCCTGCTTCACGAGAGCCGCGACCGTCTCGTCGTTGACGATCTCGGTCGTGCTCTTGCCGACGCCCGGCCACCGGGTCTCGTCGATGAGGCCGTCTTGGCCGCTGGTCGTGTAGGGGTCGAGGGCGACGTCGCCGATGACCATGACGTCGGGGCAGGCGTCTTTGAGCGCCTGGATGGCCCGGGGCAAAAAGCCGTTGTCGTTCCAGGCCTCTTCGCCGCCGACCGACTTCTTTGCGTCGTCGATCTTCGGGAACAGCGCGACGCCGGGCACGCCGAGGCTGTGCAGGTGCTTCACCTCTTCGACGAGCAGGTCGACGCTCAAACGGAACTGCCCGGGCATCGAGGCGATCGGCTCGCGCTTGCCGACACCGTCGACGATGAAGAACGGCTGCACGAGATCGGCGGGCGTGAGCACCGCCTCGCGGGACATGCGGCGCAGCGCCTCGGTGCGACGCAGACGACGGGGGCGCTCGACGAGCGACAAGCGGGACATCGACAACCTCTTGCTTTGGCGTCGACGTCGCATATCACTATGGTGGAGCTGGCTCGATTGCCGTCGATCGACTCCCGGTGCTGACCACTGGTTCCGCCCGCTGCGGCGGGCCCCACGAGGTGCTCGATGTTCGGTCTCGGGATGCAAGAGCTGCTGGTCATCATGGTCATCGTGCTGTTGCTGTTCGGCGGCAGCCGCTTGCCGGGCATCGCGGCCGGCCTCGGTGGCGCCGTCAACTCCTTCAAGCGGGCGCTGAACAAGACCGGCGACGACGACCGCGCCCTCGAAGCCGACCGCGAAGGCGCCACCAAGGTGCCGGCGCCAGAGACCACGACCAAGGTCGGCTGATCGGCTGAGCGACGCGCGGCGTTTGCCCCTCACGTTGCCTCCCACGCCATCCCTGACACCATGCGCCGCGCTTTTGTCGACGACGACCGATTGCAGAAGCTGGCCCTCGACGACGCCGAGGCCGGTACCGGCACCAGCACCGACAGCGCCGAGCTGGTTCTTCCCGAGCGCATCGCCTCTCGCTTCGCCCGCGTGCTGCGCCTCGAGGCCGGCACCCCCGTCGAGCTCTTCGACAAGACCGGCACCGCGGTGCGCGGCGTGTTCCAGCCGCCCGATCGCGTCACCAACCTCGCGCGCTTGCTGGTCGACGACGGGCTGCCGCCGCTCATCGTCATCCAGGCGCTGACCAAGACCGACAAGCTCGAGCTCGTCACGCAAAAGGCCACCGAGCTCGGCTGCTCGCGCCTCGTGCTGTGGAAGAGCGCCCGCGGCATCGTCAAGCTCGACGACGAGCGCGCCGACAAAAAGGTGGCCCGCTTGCAGCGCGTGGCCGACGACGCCGCCCGCCAGTCGGGCCGGGCCCGCCCGCCCACCGTCGAGGGGCCGCTGCGCACCGCCGACGTGCTGGCCCTCGTGAAAGAGCTCACCGACGCCGGCGGCCTGGCGGTCACCGGCGTGATCGACGCCGACACCACGCTGTCGGCGCTGCTGGCGCGTGAGCCCGCGCGCGTGCGTCACGGCTTCGCCATCGTCATCGGACCCGAAGGCGGCACCACCGGCGAAGAAGAAGACGCGCTGTCGTCGTCGGGGGCCGCCGGCGTCCGCTTCTCGCGCTTCGTGTTGCGCACCGAGACCGCCGCGCTGGTGGCGCTCTCGGTCGTGCAGGCGCACCTCGGCGAAGCCTGACGGGCCTCGGCGAGGCCTGACGGGCTCGGCGAAGCCTGAAGGGGTCTTCGCTACAGCCGGGCGAGGATGCGGCGCACGGCGTCGGCGGTGCCGTAGCGGGCCAGGGCTTCGACGACGATGCCTTCGTCGCGGCCGTGCTCGACAAAGAAGATCAGCTCGCGCTCGATGGCGTCACTGGCGCCATTGAAGCGGTCCTGGGCTTCGTCGGTGAATGAGCGCACGTCGTCTTCGTCGTCGAACCAGACGGCGAACCCTTCGTCTTTGCCCATCTGCTCGACCCAATGCTCGGCGAGGTCACAGGCCAGCACGCGCAATTCTTCGAGGGCTTCGGCTTCCATCGCTCTCACTTCTCCCGGCGCTGCAGCACGCCGACGTAGTCGCCGTCGACGACGACCTTGACGTCGCCCCACACCGCCGTCGCCTGCGCCAGCGCCTCGGGCAACACCCCGTCGACGACGATCGCGCCGCTTACGAGCCCCAGCAGCCGGCCGCCGAGCGCGAGGGCGGTGGCGACGTCGTGGACGCTGACGACGACGACCTGCCGATTTGCGGCCCGTCGATGCAGCGCCGCGATCAACAACGCGCTGCTCTTTTGATCCAGTCCCGCAAAGGGCTCATCGACGACGACGGCGCCGGCTTCGTCGTCGACGAGCACGCGGGCCACGTGCACGCGACGGCGCTCGCCGCCCGACAGCTGCCCGAGGCGGCGCGCGAGCAGGTGGCCCACGCCGAGCTCGGCGGCCACGGCTTCGACGAGGGCGCTGGCCGCGGCGTCGACGGGCGCATTGGGGCCGCGGCGGGGCACGAGGCCCTGGGCGATGCGGGCGGCCACGACGACGTCGTCGAGGCGGGGGGGCTCCTGACCGAGGCTGGCGATGCGCCGGGCCCGCTCGCGCGGCGGCAGGCCCGAGACGGCGACGTCGTCGAACAACAGGCGCCCGCGCGCGGGCACGTGCACGCCGGCCACGACGTCGAGCAAGGTGCTTTTGCCGGCGCCGTTTTCGCCGACGACGACCGTGATGCCCGGCAGCAGCCGCAACAACGGCACCCGCAGCCGCCCGGCGACGACGATGTCTTCGAGCACCAGCGCGCTGTCGGGCGGGGCGCTGGTGCTCACCGCGACCTCCACAGCAGCAGGGCGAACAACGGGGCGCCGGTCAAAGCGCAGGCCGCGCCGACGGGAATCTCGCTGCCGACCCAGGCAAAGCCCCAGCGGGCCAGTCCGTCAAAGGCGCACAAGAGCGCGCCGCCCAGCAGGGCCGACAGCGGAATCACGCCGCGTTCGTCGACGGTGAACAGACGGCGCACGGCGTGGGGCACCAGCAGGCCGACGAAGCCGATGACGCCGGTGGTGCCCACGGCGACGCCGACGAGGGCGCTGCAGCTGGCGATGACGACCACGCGCACCCGGCCGAGCGGCACGCCGAGCCGCCGGGCTTCGTCGTCGCCGCCGCGCAAGACAAACAGAAAGCCCGAGACCTGCATGAGCGCCAGCACGCCGACGACGGTGACGACGACGGCGACGGCGAGGGTGACGTCGTCGGGGTAGCCGATGCTGCCGATGAGCCAGGTCGACAGCCCGGCCAACGAAGACGCCGGCACCAGGGCCCGCACCACGGCGACGACGGCCCACGAAAACGCGTTGAGCACGATGCCGACCAGCACCGTGCCTTCGCCGGCGGCGCCGACTCCGGCGTTGCGGCCATCGCGGGCGACGAACAACAACAGCAGGGCGCTGGCGCCGAGCGCGCCGATCACGCCGGCACCCGGCAGCCCGAGGGCCAGGAACAACGACGACGACGACAGGCCCGCCGCGCCGGCGCCGAGCAGTCCGAGACTGGCGGTGAACAGCGAAGCGCCCATGGCCGCGCCCCCCGAGACGCCGAGCACGTAGGGGTCGGCCAGCGGGTTCCTCAGCAGCGCCTGCAGCGCGGCGCCGGTGGCCGACAAGGCGGCGCCGACGACGAAGCCCAGGGCCACCCGCGACATCCGCAGGGACACAGTTGCGGAATCCGGCCAGGCCAGCCCCGCCGGCCCGCAGAAGCAGGCAAAGACGACGCCGCCGACAACGACGACGGCAACGACGATGAGGGCGCCAGGCGTGACGATGCGTGCCGGAACGGCGCGGCCTGGCGTTTTGGACTCGCTCACCGCTGCAGCAATCCTTCGAGCAGCAAGACGTCGGCGGCGAACGACGGACCGGGGCGCATCAAGATGGCGTCGCTGGCGGCGACCACACGCGGGGCGCGCTCTTTGAGAGGCAGCAGCTGGCGGCGCAGGGCTGCGGCAGCGTCGGGTCCTTCGGCGGCGACGATGACGTCGACGTGGCGGGCCAGCAGCGCTTCGAGCGACCATTGCGGCCACTGCGGGTCGCCCTCTTTGACTGCGCTCTCGGCCCCGGTTGTCTGCAGGGCGACGTCGGCGAACGAGCCGCGGCCGGCGACCACCAGCGGGTCGTGGCCGACGACGACGACGGCCCGGGTGCCGCGCCCGCGCTGCCGCTCGGCCACCGCCGCCAGCACCTGAGCTTGCTGTTGCACGAGCTTCGCCGCCGCCGGCGCCGCATCGACCAGGGTGCCGAGGGCGCTCATCATGGCGCTCTCTTCGTCGAGGGAGTCGGTGAAGACCACGAAGACCGGCACCTGTTGGTCGCGCAGGCGATCCAGCAGCTGGCGCTGGCCAAAGCTCGGCATGGCGACGACGACGTCGGGCCGCAGGGCGAGGATCTGCTCGAGGCTGGCGTCGGTGTAGCCGCCGACCGACGGCTTCTGCCGGGCCGCGGCGGGTCGGTCACAGAAGCGCGTGACGCCGACGACGCGGGCGCCGGCGCCGAGGGCGTAGAGCGTCTCGGTGATGACCGGCGCCAGCGAGACGATGCGCAGCGCTTTTGACGACGACGACGACGACGACGACGACGATGACGGCCGGTGCCAGTGCGGCTGGCGTTCGGTCACCACCCGCGTAGCGGGAGCAGGAGCCGCAGGAGCCGCAGCCGCGACCAGGAACGCGACAACGAGGGCTGAGGAGAAAGCGTTCATGGCAGCACCGCGATCACCAGCTCGGCCGACAGGGTGAGCAAGCCGACGGCCTGGCGCCGCTCGTCGTCGATGGCCACGTCGAGCAGCCCGCGGGGCGGGCCGTCGTCGACGAACGAGATCGACGTCTGGGCGCCAAAGGGATCCAGCACGAGGTCGCCGGCCACGAAGCGGGTCACGGCCGGCAGCCCATCGACGACCACCACCTTGAACAGGCTCTCGTTGCCGTCGCCGAGGCGGACCTCGTCGAGCAGCACCAGCTCCGCCGAAAAGCGCCGCACCACGCCGTCGAGCACGTCGCCGACGACGATGGCGCCGTCGACCACCACCGGCGTGCCGAAGCTCATGGCGAAGCGCGCCTCGTGCAGCACCGTGAGCGTCGTGGCGTCGACGACGACGAGGCCGCCGTCGCTGGCCCGTCCGATGTCGCCGTCGACCACCGCGAAGCGGCCGGTGCAGCTGACGACGACGGCGTCTGCGGCGGTGTCAGCGGCGTCGAAGCGGGCGGCGACCACGGCCTGCGGGTTGTCGCACGGCAACAGCTGCTGACTGTCAAAGGCCAGCTGGCCGTCGACGTCGACGTGAAAGACGGCCAGGGCGCCGGGCCCGGCGGTCATGTCGCCGGCGCCGGTTGAGGCCGGCTCAAAGATGTTGGTGAAGGTCACAAAGATGCGCTCACCGACGACGGCCAGGCCCTGGGGACCGCGCAGCAACATGGCCTCGACCCGGGTCTCGTCGTCGCCGTCGCCGTCGGCGTCGAGCGCGTTTCGCAGGGTCAGCGGCGGCACCGGCACCACGACGTCGGGCCGCAGCGACGTCGACAGCACACCGCCGCACGGATCGACGCCCGCCAGCGCGTCGCCGCCCTGCAGGGTCACCAGCGCCTGCGCGCCGTCGTGTTCGCCATCGCTGGCCACCACCAGCCACGGCGCGCTGCCCGACGGAAACGCGACGCCCGACGACGCGGGCTGGGCTGGGCGATCGATGAACAGCGTGTTGAGCCGGGCGCCGCCCGACGCCGTCACCAGGGCCACGCGCTCATCGCCACAGCGCGACAGCGCCACGCTGTTGGGGATGGTGCCGGTGTCGAAGCGCGTCGGCGCCGGCACGGGGGCATCGGTCGGACAGCCGGACAGACCTGCAACAACGACGACGAGAAAGCGCGCGCTCATGCCGTCACCTCGAGCGAGAGAAAGAACAGGCGGCCCGGCAGCGGCAGCAGGTTGACGTCGCGGGCGCCTCGTTCGTCGAGGGCGTTTTGCAGCGTGGCTGTGAGCGCGAGGTTGTCGGCGAGGGACCAGCGGCCGATCAAATCCAGCAGCGCGAAGCCCGGCGCGCGCAGCGTGCCAAACAGCGTCGAGGCCGATTCGCCGCGGGCGGTGACGACGACGTCGACGCTGGCCCGCTCGTCAAAGACCCGGCCCACGGTGCGCAGCAGAAACGGCGGCGCCGACGGCAGCGGCGCGTGGGTGGCCAGCACTTCGCTGTGCAAGAGCGAGGCGGTGACCCCGAGCTCGAGCGCGGGCAGCGGCCGCAGGGTGGCGCCGAGGTCGACGCCGGCGCGCCGGGCGGGTCCGGTGTTTTCGGGCACCACGGCAAACGCCGAGCGGTTCACCAACACGATGGCGTCGTCGACGATGGAGCCGTGGCCGACGGCCCGCACCCGCACCCGCATGCCCTCGCCGATCTCGTTGACGGGCGCGACGAGCGTGACGACGACGCCGACTTCGGCTTCGCTGACGACCTCGGGCTGGAGCGCGGGGTTGCCCAACAAAAAGCCTTGCGGCGCGAAGCGCTCATCGAGGGTCGGCGCGCGCGCAGCCCGGGTGACGCCGACGAAGCCGACCAGGCCCCGGCGGGCCAGCGACAGGCGCACGCTGCCGGTCGGCAAAAGCACCGGCCCCCGGTCGGCGCCGGCAGCGTCGACGGCGTCGGTGTCGGCGAGCAAGCGCGCGGCGCCGTCGACGTCGAGGCCGCCCACCAGCGACCACAGCGGCGCCCGCAGCGACAGCGTGGTGCCGGCGGCGAGCTCGTGGCGGCGGGCGGCGTCGGCGATGTCGGCGCGGGCGCCTTCGACGACGACCGCGCCGTCGACCGCGCCGGCGTCGTCGGCCCACAGGCGTCCGCGCAGGCGGCCGCGCGCCGCGACCCGCGTGCCGGCGAGCCGGCTGGCGTCGTCCGCGGGGGCCCCGAAGAACCCGCCCAGGCCGTGCTCGCCCGTGACCCGCTCGCTGCCCTGCCCGCTCACGTCGACATCAACGAACGCGCGGCCCAGGGTGTCGTCGACGTCGTCAGCGCCGATGCCCAGCAGCGGTGCCAGGCGCGCGGTCAGGCCGAGTCCGCCGGCGGCCAGCGACCGCCGCCCGCGCAAGTCGGTGAACGGCGCCGTCGAAAAGCCCGGGATGCCGCCTTCGTGGGCGCTCGCGACGGCGGCGGCGCGCACCACGACGGCGGCGTTGGCGTCGTCAACGTCATCCGACAGCGGCACCTCGGCCCACGCCGACAGCGAGCCCCGGCGTTGATCGTTGTTCTCGCGCACGGCAGCAGCCCGACCGGTGCGCTGCTCGCCGGCGTCGAGGGCGACGTAGGCGAAGTCACCGCGCGTGGAGCCCGCCGACACCGCCACCCCGCGGCGGCCGCCGTCGCCGACCACGCGCAGCGCGCCGGAGAACGTCGACAGCGCGCCGGCGGTGACGTTGCCGACCAACCCCGGTGGCGGGCGCTTCATGGCGACGCTTCCACCAAGCGCCCCACCGAGCGCGCCGCCGATCGCGCCGCCAGCGCCGACATCGACGTCGACGGAGCCAAGCGCCCACGGCCACAAACCGGCGTCGACGTCGCCGGCGGCGGGATCGGTGAACGAGAGCCCGAGCACGCTGACATCGAGGCGGCTGCCCGACAGCCCGCGCACCACCGGCCGCACCGGCGACAACGGACCGCCCGAGCGCACCAGCGACACACCGGGCACCGCGAGCAGCGCCTCCTCGGGCGCCACCGCAGCGGCCTCGTCGATGCGCACGTCGTCGAGGTCGGCGGGCCGCCGCGCGCGCACCGTCGTGCCCGCCGTCTCTTCGGCGACGCTCTCGCGGACGGCACGGTCGACGCCACCCTCGACGGCACCGTCGACCACAGCGGGCGACGCAGCAGCAGCGCAGGCCAGGGCCCAGGCGGTGACGACGACGATCATGGGTGTGGACCGCGAGGGGTCAGGGCTGCTTGTGCAGGCGCACGATGTGATCGGCAGCGTCGAGGTGCACGAGGGTCACGAGCAGGTCGTCGCTGCCATCGGCGTTGTTGATTTCGGTGATCGGCCCGAGCTGCGTGCAGCCATCGACGATGGTGACGACGTCGACGGCAGCGGCGGCGGTGAAGCCGGCTCCGTCGCGGCTCACGGCCACGTGATCGAGGCCGCCCGCGCCGAAGCCGAGAAAGCCGTCGACGACGCCGAGGCCGCCGGCGAAGCCGAACAAGCCACCGACGGCGTCGCGCGCCAACAGCGGCGTGGCCGACGGCACGAGCGCCGTGCCGTTGAAGGCGGCTTCGACGTCGGCGGCGGCAAAGGCGAAGTAGCTGTTGGTGAAGGTC
>JBKJNL010000049.1:0-4864 GCA_046593615.1 Myxococcota bacterium
ACGGGCGCTGCGGAGGACACCTTCGTCGAGGCAGCGGAGGGCCTCGTTCACGAGCCGGATGGTGCAGCGAAGGCTGATCTCCTCCGGCATGGGCCGCACATGGGGGCGAACGCTCAGCACGTCGTAGACGGTGTCGTCGACACGCCTCGTTGCCTTCTCTCCCCGCCGCGATCGCGATCCGTGGATGTAGAAGCCGCGTGCGTTCTTCCTGCCCTTGCGATCGTCGGTGACGAGTCTGGCGAGCGTCTCGGGGACCCGCATTCGCTCGCCGAAGGACGCCTCCATCACCGTCGTGACGTGGGCGGCGACGTCGATGCCGACCTCGTCGAGCAGGGTGATGGGGCCGACGGGAAAGCCGGTCTCGCGCATCAGCTGATCGACGGCGTGCAGGTCGACGCCTTCGAGGGCGAGGACGGCGGCCTCTTCCATCACCGGGCCGAGGATGCGCGTCGTGTAGAAGCCGGGGCCATCTTTGACGACGATGACGGTCTTGCCTTGCAAGAGGCCGGCTTCGACGGCCAACGACGACGCGTGCTTGCTGGTTTTGTCGGTGACGACGACCTCGAGCAGCGGCATCTTCTGCACGGGCGAGAAGTAGTGCATGCCGACGACGTTCTCGGGGCGCTTCGAGGCCGCGGCGATCTGCGAGATGGGGAGGGCCGAGGTGTTGCTGGCAAAGACGGCGTCGTCGCGCATGTGCTCTTCACATTCGCGCAACACCTTGTGCTTGACGGCGAGGTCTTCGAAGACGGCTTCGATGACGAGGTCGACGCTGGCGAAGCCGACGTAGTCGGTCTTCGGCACGACGTTGGCGGCGATGCGCTCGCGCTCGAAGGGCAACAACGAGCGAGACTTGACGCGCTTGTCGAGGCCCTGCCAGATGGCTTTCTGCCCACGGGCGAGCGACTCCGGCGAGACGTCTTTCATGAAGACGCGCACGCCTTTGTTCGCCGTCACGTCGGCGATGCCCGAGCCCATGAGGCCAGCGCCGAGCACGCCCACCGTCGACAGCGGCTTCTTTGGCTTGCCGAACCGGTTCTTCTTCAGCGCGGTCTGGCCAAAGAAGAGGTGCATGAGGGCGTGCGATTCTGGCGTCATTGCCAAGAGACCAAATCGTCGGGATTCGGTCTCGAAGCCGACGTTTTCTCCGTGGCTGTACCCCGCTTCCACCACATCGAGAATGGCCAGCGGTGCTGGGTAGAGCCCGAGGGTCTTTTCCATCACCGTCGCGCGGGCCTGGTGAAAGACGATGGCCCGGCCGGCCGCGTTGTCCTCGAGCGCGGCCTCCATGACCTTGCCCTGGCGGTCAAGCTTGTCCTTGCGATCGGGACGCTTGAGGGTGCCGGCGATGATGCGCTTGCACGATGCGATCGCTGCCTCTTCCATGCCATAGGGCAGCGTGACCTGATCGACCAATCCCATGCGCTTGGCTTTGACAGCCCGGATGTTCTTACCGGTCAACAGCATGTCGAGCGCGCTCTGCAGGCCGATCAGGCGCGGCAGCCGCTGCGTGCCGCCGCCGCCGGGCAGCAGGCCGAGCATGACCTCGGGCAGGCCGAGCTGCGTCTTGGGCGAATCGCTGGCCAGGCGCCAATGACAGGCGAGCGCAACCTCGAGGCCTCCGCCCAGGCACGCGCCGTTGATGGCGGCGACGACGGGCTTCTTCGACTTCTCCATGCGCTCGAGCTGCTGCTGCATGTCGCGCGACAGCTTCTCGACCTGCTCGGCCGAGGTGCAGGCCTGCAGCATGGTGATGTCGGCGCCGGCGATGAAGTCGGGCTTGCCCGAGATGAGCACGGCGCCCTGGATGGTGGCGTCGTTCTCGACGCGCGCAAAGGCCGCCTGCAGCGCCCGCGCGGAGTGCTCCGACAGCGTGTTCTGTTTCTCGCCGGGCACGTCGAAAGTCAGCACCGCGATGCCGTCGATGACCTTGATGGTGACGATGCCGGCGTCGGCGTCGGCGGTTTTCTGGTTCACGGAATTCCCGGTCGAAGAGGAAAAAGACGGCGACGACGACGACGAAATGGTGGTGGTCATGTTCAGCTCACTGCGCCCTTCGCCGCACCCTTGTCGGAGTAGTTCGGGTTCTCGACGAGGATCGCGCTGCCGTGGCCGCCGGCGGCGCAGCCGGAGACGACGGCGTAGCGGGCGCCGGTGACCTCGAGCCGGCGGGTGGCAGTCGAGATCAGTCGGCCGCCGGTGGCGCCAAACGGATGCCCGAGCGACAGCGAGCCGCCCCAGACGTTGAGCAGGTCGAGCGGGACGTCGCCGGCGACGTCGGAGCCCGTGCGCTCTTTCACCCACTTCGCATCGCGGATGAGCTTGAGGTTGGCCACGACCTGGGCGGCGAACGCCTCGTGGATTTCCCACACGCCGATGTCTTTCAGTGTCAGCTTGTTCCGCTGAAGCAGCACCGGGATGGTGAGTGCAGGCCCGGCGAGCAGCTCTTCGAGCGGGTCGCCAGCGGCATACACCCAATCGCGCAGGATCGAGCGCGGTTTATGACCCAGCGCTTTGGCCTTTTCGGCGGCCATGAGCAGCACGGCCGAGCCACCATCGGTCAAGAACGACGACGCCGCCGCCGTCAGCAGACCGAAGTCGCGATCGAACGCCGGCTTCAATTTGGCCGCACCTTCGAGGCTTGAGTCGCCGCGCGGTCCGTCGTCGCTCTTCACCAGGTCGAACCCCGGCGGCACGGGCACGGCGGCGACGTCGTCGGCGTAGCGGCCCTCTTTCCAGGCGCGGTCGGCGAGCACGTGGCTGCGGACGGCGAATTCGTCGGACTCCTGCCGCGTGACGCCGAGGCGCTTGGCGAGCCGCTCGCACGACTCGCCCATGGTCTGCCCCGTTGAGAATTCGGCCGCCGACGGGATGTCGGGGACGATGTCGGCGGGCGACAACGTCGACAGAATCTGCAGGTACCCCTGGGGTCCCTTGGCCTTTTGCATCTTGACGAGGGCTTGCCGCAGGTTCTTCGACAGGCGGATGGGCGGGTCGGAAAACGACTCGGCGCCGCCGGCAATGGCGACGTCGACGCGCCCCAGCTGAATCTGGTCGCCAACGGACGTGGCGGCGACGTTGGCCGAGATGCAGGCCAGCGTCGTCGTGAACGCCGGTGTCGTCACTGGCAGGCCGGCACCGAGCATCGCTTCGCGGGCGAGGTTCGAGGTGCGCGGGTCCTGGACCACGGCCCCCATGGCGACGACGTCGACGACCTTGGGGTCGAGGCCGGTCTTGGCCAGCAGGCCCTTGATGGCTTCACGCCCGAGCTCCCAGCCCATCAGCGAGCGAAAGGCCCCGTTGCTCTTCAGAAACGGCGTGCGGACCGCGTCGACAACGACGACGTCGCGGGCTGGGGAGATCGAATTCCTGGCCATGCTGCACCTCGGTGGGCCCGGGCCGGGCGGCCCTGGGCGGTCCCTTCGTCTGCGGCCTCTGCCGCGCCGTGTCAACAAGGATTGACACAAATATCAACGCGCCGCCCACGTCGTCGTATTCGTCGCCGAACGTGGAGCCGGCCGGGATCGTCCGGGCCCGCCCGGCGGTTGCCGACGACGCGCGGCTCGTGCGAAAGCGGAGCTGTGGCGAAGTTCAAACCGCAGTCGCAACAAGACTTGGCCATCCTAAAGGCCGGCGTGTGCCCCGACTGCGGCAGCGGCGTCTTCCAGGGCATGACGGCCTGCAAGGTCTGCGAGCTCTCCTTCGAGGGCTACACGCACGAGCTGCCGGTGCAGAAGGCAAAGGCTCCGGCAGCCCCGCCGCCGCAGGCCCAGCCGCCCCAGGCCCAGCCGCCGCAGGCCCAGCAGCAGCAACAGCAGCAGCAGCAGCAACAGCAACAGGGCTACGGGCCTCCGCCGCAGGGGTACGGACCCCCGCCACAGGGGTATGCGCAGCCGACGCACGAGCTCCCCACGCAACCGTGGGGGCCGCCTCCGCAGGCGCCCTCGCAGCGTGCACCCCGGGCTGCTGAGGCGCAGCAGGCGTCGCTGTCGCCGATTCCGTCGGCGCAGATCATCGGCAAGCCGCTCACCGCCGAAGACATCGACGCCATGGAGCGCAGCCCGCTGAAGGTCAGCGAGTTCCCGCACACCGACGCCGAAGGGCCCGAGTACATCCGCGGTGCGGCCGCGCCGCTGCTGGGGTCGGCCTTGCAGCGTGCCGCGATCGTGGTCATGGCCGACGCCGCCATCGTCGACGACCCGCTGGTGCTGCTCGGCTACCCGGCGCCCAACACCCACGTGGCCCGCGCCGTCGTCAACCTGCGCCGCAGTGACGCCGCCCTCAACGACGATCCGCAAGAGCTGGCCGCTTCGCGCGGCAAGCCCATCGCTCCTCGAGAAGCCCCTGCTGCTGCGGTTGTCTCCTCTGCGCCGGCACCCGGTCAGCCAGCAGCGCGGTCGGCTCCGGCGTCGTCGTCGGGTCCGCCACGCGCCAGCCTCTCGGGAACGGGCCCCGCGGGCGCCGGCCAGCCCCTCAGCCTCGACGACATCATGCTGCTCGAGCGCCCGGTCATCGACGTGCAGCCGCACTCGTTTGCCGAGCTGGGTGACGTCCCCTTCGCCGGCCTCGGGGCCACCGACCCGCTGCTCGGCGCCGGACGCATCCGCGGCGCCAACGCCTGTATGGCCGAAGCCGCCGTCATCGACGACCCGCTGGTGCTGCTGGGCTACCCGCCGGTGGTCAGCCACATCGCGCGCCAGGCCATCAACCTGAAGCGCTGCGAGGCCGGCGAGTGCGACGAGGTCGGCTATCTCTTGCAGCGGCCGAGCCGCTCCACGACCGGCACGACCGGCGCGAACCCCCAGAGCCCGGCCGGATCGCCCCGCGTTGGCACCGCCCCGGGCGCGCCGAGCGGCCCGGCAAG
>JBKJNL010000158.1:0-5012 GCA_046593615.1 Myxococcota bacterium
CCTCGAAGGTCGGCGCGCCCAGATCCCGGCCGTGCTGCGCGCGATCGCCCGCGCCCTGGAGCTCCACCAACGAGAGCCCGAGCGAGCCCGCCTCATCGTCTCCGATGTTCTTTCGGCCCAGGGCGTTCAGCTGGACGCCCGCGCCTGGCAGGCCATCGATCTGCAGATCGGGCTCAGCAGCACCCTGCTGACGATGCTGCAACAGGAGACGCGCTGGTACGGCGAGGAAAAGGCCGGGTCGCGCGCCCTGGTTCGGAGCCTCTTCGAGCCGAGCTTCATTCGCGACGTCGCACCGGCCGGAGTGACCTTCGAATGAGCCCCGTTCAAGGCCAGGGGTTGTCGCTGCGCACGCGCCTGCTGGGGCCGCTGGTGCTGTTCCTGGCGGCGTTTGCGCTGGTGCTCGCGGTGCTCGCGGCGTCGTTCACGTCGCGTTCCTCGCAGCTGACGGCGAGCATGCGTTCGAGCGCGGAGGTCCACGCCATGACCCTCGAGCTGACGCGGTCTCGGGCCCACATGCAGGAGCTCCTGCTTCACTACCGCCTCAAGCGCGACCCGCGGCTCAGCGACGAGATCCTCGAGGTCGAGAACGAGCTGCAGCGGCGGCTGGGGCAACTTCGCGACCGACGGGCTTCTCTGGTCGGAATGCAGCTCATGAGCGACTCCCTCCTCAGCGGGCTCCACGAGAGTCGCTTTCTCCGGACGGAGATGATTCGCAGCGTCGACGATGGCGAGCTGGTCAGAGCCGACGAAGCGTTTCGACACCTCTCGCTGATGAGGGAGATCAACTCCGCGCGACTCCAGGACTTCTCGCGCCGCGTGCAGAACGGGTTGCTGGCCGATGAGCGCGAGCTTCACGGGCTCGTCGCGAACACGGCCCGAACCTTTGCCGGCGCCTCGCTGTTCTGCCTGCTCCTGCTGTGGGTGACGGCCTCGTACTACGGGCGGAGCGTGTTGGCGCCGATGCGCAATTTGCAGGAGGGCCTGAGGTCGATGGCCCGCGGCGAACTGAAGACCCACCTGGAGCTGGGTCACGCCCCCCGGGAGCTTCAGGAGATCCAGCTCGAGTTCAACCGGATGGCGCGGGCCCTCGAGTCATCACAGGAGAAGATCCGTGGCGCCCTGCGATTGCGCGACGAGTTTCTCGCCATCGCTTCTCATGAGCTCAAGACCCCGCTGACGAGCCTCTACATGCAGACACAGGTCGCATCCCGCCGAAAATTCAATGATGGACCAGCCGGACCCAGCGCAGCCGATTTTCTGAAACGCTTCGCAGGCCAGGTCGAAACGCAAATCACCCGCCTCAATCATCTCATTGAGAAAATGCTGGACGTCAGCACCATCACAGCGGGAAAGCTTGTTCCAAGACGCGAGGACATGGATTTGAATGATGTCGTTCGTTCGGTCTGCGAAACGGTCTCGCTGCAGCTCGCGCAGTCCGGCTGCGCCGTCACGCTCGACCTGGGTCCAGCCGTCCGCGGCCAGTGGGATCGTTTCCGCATCGAGCAGGTCGTCCTCAATCTGTTGACCAATGCCATGAAGTACGCGTCGGGCGCGTCCATCGAGGTGCGCACGACGCTCCAGGGCGATCAAGCCGTCTTGATGGTCCAGGATCATGGAGCGGGGATAGCACCGGAGAATCAGGCCCGCATCTTTGGCCGCTTCGAGCGCGCTGTTTCACCCGATGAAGTCTCCGGCCTGGGACTTGGATTGTATATTGTACGGCAAATTCTGGAAGCGCACGGGGGCTCCATCCGCGTCGAGAGCGAAGTGGGTCGGGGATCGCAGTTCATCGTGGAATTGCCGGTCGATCTTGCTGTATCGACCGCCACGGTCGGACATAATAAAGACAGCGAATAGGGCTCGTTTCATCGCCTCATGCACCATGAAACGTGCGGCCGATTGCCCGGGTGGTGCTTCGGTCCGCGGCGCGGCGGACCAGCGACGACAGCGTCGAATCGTGATGACATCCGCTGGTGCGCACGAACCCCCACCGCTGGCCCGGCCTGCGCATCGTCGACGGACCGCCGCTGCCCCTTGTCAAAGACGTTGCCGTCTTTGCCGTGCCGGTGGGCATTGCTGTGAACATCGCCGCCGGTCCCCACGCCACGCGCCCCTTCGACGTCGCCTTTGACACCTGGCTCGACGACGACGTGCCCCACAAAGACGTGGCGTCGATCTGGGCCACCGACCACGGTTGGGAGGGCCGCACGCGACCCGGCCACGCCCTGCCCGCCCTCGTCGGCGGCGCGCTCATCCAGGCCGGCCCCTGGCAGCTGCAGCTCGTCGACGACGCCGGCGTGCTCTTGCAGGTGCAGCGCCGCGGCAGCGAAGTGTTCGCGCGGCCGATGGGCTTGCGCAGCTTCGGCCGCACCACCGCGGTGTGGCTCATGGCTTCGGCGCCGGACTTCTGGGCTCTCGTCGACGACGACGGCTTCCACAGGCTGCCGCGCGAGGCGGGTGTTCCCCTGCGCTCGGCCATCGGCCGCATGGACGCCGAGCGGGCAAAGGCCATCGCGCTGCTGGCCCATGGCAAGCGCGGCACGCTCGGCCTCGGCTTCGACGGCAGCCTCTTCGCCGACCAGGGCCCAAAGAACGGCCGCGTGCCGACGGCCAAGGGGGCAAAGGCCTGGTTCCGTGAGCTGACCGGCCTCGAGCGCACCGAGGCCCAGAGCCTGTTCGACGCCACCGACGCCGCCAGCGCAGCGGACCTCGTCGCCTTTTCCCGCTCCCTCGACCCCGTCGGCGCCGAGCGCGAAGCGCTGCTGCGCGAGGAGTGCGCCATCGCCGCCGGCCTGTGAGGGCGCGCGGCACGGGGTGAGCTCGTCCGCCAGCGACAACGGTGGCCGGCGACGCGCAACCATCTGGTTGCGCGTCGTGACCTGGCGTTTGCACGCGAGCGGAGCGAGGCAACGGGTTGGGAGGGGGGCCCCCGGTCGACCGCTTGCCGGTCGCTGGGGGAGGGTCTGCATCAGACCCTCCTGAAGGACGACTACAGCACTTCGCGCATGGCCTGCTCGAGCCGGGCCACGCCCTGCTCGACCTCGGTGTCTTGCACGCCGAGCGCGGGGGCCAGGACGATGCGCCCGGGCAATCCTTTGCCGAGCTTCAAGCCCCGGCGCAGCGCGGCCTTTCTGACGGCGTCGGCGCGCAGCTCGTCGCCGAGGTCGAGCACCTGCCACAGCCCGCCACCGTGGCGCTTGCCGGGCAGGCGGGCCTCGTCGAGGGCGTGGGCGAACGCGGCGCCGCGGCCGTCCTTCAACAGCGAGCGGGCCTCGAGCAGGTGGTGGTGCGCGCGCAGGATCGAGATCTCGTCGCCGTCCCACGTCGAGATCAAGGTCAGCGGCTTCGACACGTAGTGCTTGTCGTCGACAAAGATGTGGCCGAGCTGGCCGCCGGCGTACCAGAGCACCACGTTGGGTGAGAGCGGCATGCCGTCGCTGGCCCAGAGGTTCGGGCGCAGGCGGCCCAGCGACGACGCGGTCTCGACGGCGACGACGGGGACGCCGGTGTCTTTGTGCAGCGCGTGCAGCGCCTGCTGGAAATCGTCGGGCAAGACGTAGCCGGTCTTTTCGCCGACGATCTCGACGTAGATGCCGAGCACCTGCTCGGGACCGACGCGGTTCAACGTGGCCATGATGGCGCCCATGCTGGCGTCGGTGCCGACCTCGGCGGGGTGGGGCACCTTGGGCCAGTCGTACCAGGCAAAGGGCAACTGCTCGCCGGCGGGATCGGTGAGCGAGCGCGCCGCCGCCGTGGTGTGGCCGAGGTACTGCCGCTCGAGGCCGAGCACGACGTCGGCGCCGGGGCGTTTCACGCGCAGCATGCGGATGGATTTGTCGATGAGCTCCGACGGACCCGACGTGAAGTACGTGTGCGGCAGGCCGCGCGGGCCCAGATTGATCAGGGTCTCGACGTAGCGCACGATCTCGGGCGTTGCCCAGTTCGACAACGTCAGCTTGGTGCCGACGATGCGCGTGAACTCGCCGTCGAGCAGGGCCTTGACCAGGCGCGGGTGACGGGCCCCGAGCGGCGACTGCACAGCGCTCGCCCAATCGATGGGCGGGGCCTTGCCGAGCACAGACAAGGTCGGCGTCGTCGAGATGGCCGTCGGCGCGCGCGGGCGGCGCAGCGGGATCCGGTAGTAGAGGGCCTGCCCCGAGCGGTCGCCGTATTGGTTGCCGCGGAAGTGCTCGACGACGTAGGCGCCGAACAAGCGATTGATGGCCGCCATCTCGCGCGTGAAGCCCAGTCGATTGCGGCCGGTCATGAATTCGTAGCGCGGCGTGCCGCCCTTGTCGGATCCAGACGGGTTCTTCAGCTCGGCGACGCGCATGACCTGGGCGCTCTTCAGGCGACGACCGAGGCCAGCGCTGCGCGCGCTCGGGGCCACGGTGATGTTGCTCGAGTAGAACGTGTTGCCGCGCCCGTTCATGACGTCGGTCTTCGGGCCGTCGCTCTTGTACTGCTCGACGGGTCCGCCAAAGGCGTAGCCGAGCACGCGCTCACCGATGTCGGTGTAGCGAACGAGCATGACGCCGACGCCGCCGTCGCCCTGCACCATGCGCCGCATCTCGTCTTCGCCGTCGCGCCGGCCGTCTTCGTAGGTGGCGTTTTCGATCTCGACGATCTTCTCGGCGTAGTCGTCCCACTCTTTGGGGTCGAGGATGATCACGCGGGCGCCGAGCACCTCGGCGAGCAGGCGCACCGGCTCCATGCCGATCTTCGAGGTGAGTGCTTCGTAGGCCTCCTGCGGCCGGGCCTCTTTGTCGATGTCTTCGCTGGCCTGCTTCAAGCGCTCGATGACCTTCGACGGAAACGCCCAGGCCCGCTCTTGCCCGGTCAGCTTCAGCAGCGCGCCTTCGACGAGGCCGTCGTCGTATTGGCCTTCCATGGCCAGCACGCGATCGCAGACCTTCTCGAGGGGTCCGCGCGGCAGGTGCGTCATCCAGCGCAGCAACATGGGCGGGTCTTCGCTGAGCGCGTCGTAGTTCTGCGCGAACGGGCCGCCCGAG
>JBKJNL010000470.1:0-5876 GCA_046593615.1 Myxococcota bacterium
CTACAACGACGACTTCACGCCCCAGGACGTCGTCGTGCGCCTGTTGCAGCAGCACGCTCGCCTGACGCCGGCCGACGCCGACACCTTGATGCGCTCGATCCATGTCGTCGGCGTCGCAGTCGTCGGCGAAGGGCCCACGGTCGAGATGGACCGCATGCGCAGCGCCATCATCGACGACGCCCGCGGGCTCGGGCACCCGCTGCGCGTGCGCCTTGAGCCCGTGGTCGACGGCCGCGGCTGACAGGCGGCCCTTCTTTTTGCGCCCATCTGCGCCCGCGTGGCGCTGGAGCACGTGGAGCACGTGGAGCACGTGGAGCACGTGGAGCACGTGGAGCACGTCCACCACGCAGGCCACGTCGCCTCGACGCAGCGGCAGTCACATCACGTATTCTGATATCGACTGAATCATCCGCGTTTCTTGATCGCATCTTCCAGTTGAGTCGCGAAGTCGACGAGGTCTTTTTCAGCATCGCGCTCAGCCGGCGGCACCGCACCCAGGGTGGAGCCGAGGCGCGCAAGCAGCGCCCGCGCCGTCTGCTGCCGTTGCTGCGGGCGCGGGTTGAGCTGGCGCCAGCGGTGGCCCAGCACGGCCCGGGCGATGTCGGCCGCTTCGCCGGCGTCGACGCCGCGGCGCACGAGCTCGTCGCGCAGTCGCCGTCGGGGGAAATACCCGCTCCACATCGCGGCGTTCCCCACGAGAGTCACCGAGAGACAGATCGGAACCATGACAGATGGCGGCAGGTGCCAGAATCGGCTCAGGATCGCGCCGACCGCGGTCGCGAGCCCGAGCATCCAGATCGCGCGCGGCACGCGATGGGTGTAGTCGATGATCTCTTCTGCCTCTTTGGCAGTCACTGAGACGCGCATCGGCGCCGCCGAAGAAGACACCATCATCACGTCGGTTTGCGCGATTGAATGATTGTCGGGCTTCTTGGTCGGCGACGCCGTCACGGAGGGCTCCATCGGCCGATGGTCGCGCGCGCCAGAGCGGTTGACCAGTGTCGTCGACGTCGACAGCGTCGCCATCGAGGTAGCCGTGTTCGCCTTTGACCTCTTGCACGAAGAAACCACCGCCCACGGCACCGCCCGCCGCGGCCGCCTGACCACGCCCCATGGCGTCGTCGAGACGCCGATCTTCATGCCGGTGGGCACCGCGGGCTCGGTCAAGGCCCTCGCCCCCGACGACCTCGAAGCCGCCGGCACGCAGATCCTGCTCGGCAACACCTACCACCTGATGTTGCGGCCGACGGCCGAGCGGGTGGCGGCGCGCGGCGGGCTTCACCGCTTCATGCGCTGGGACAAGCCGATCCTCACCGACAGCGGCGGCTTCCAGGTGTTTTCGCTGTCGCAGGGACGGCCCGGCAAAGACGCGAAAGACGGCGCCGAGAGCAAAGGCGGCAAAGGCACCGTCGGCAGCAGCGGCGCGCCGCTGGCGAAGATCGACGACGACGGCGTCACCTTTGCGTCGCACCTCGATGGTCGCCGGTACCGCATGACGCCCGAAGAGAGCATGCGCATCCAGATGCTGCTCGGCGCCGACATCATCATGGCCTTTGACGAATGCCCGCCCGGCGACGGCAGCCGCGACGTCGTCGTCCGCGCCATGCGCCGCACCACCGCCTGGCTGCAGCGTTCAGCAACGGCCATGACCCGCCCCGAGTCGCGCCTGTTTGGCATCGTGCAGGGGGGCATCCACCCCGACCTGCGTGAGCAGCACGCCAAGGAGCTGACGGCGTCGCAGGATCTCTTCGGCTGGGCCGTCGGCGGGCTCTCGGTCGGCGAATCCAAGCCCGACATGCTCGCGTCGTTGCAGGCGACGACGCCCCACCTGCCGCGCCACAAGCCGCGCTACCTCATGGGTGTGGGCACACCCGAAGACCTGTTGGACGGCATAGCCCGCGGCATCGACATGTTCGACTGTGTCATGCCAACGCGCAACGCCCGCAACGCCACCATGTTCACATCACAGGGCAAGGTCGCCATCAAAAGCGCCCGCTACGCCGACGACGACGGCCCCCTCGATCCGGCCTGCGTCTGCTACACGTGTCGCACATTTTCGCGGGCCTATCTACGACACCTGTTCAACGCAGGCGAGCTGCTTTTTTATCGATTGGCTTCGCTGCACAATGTCGCTTTTTATCTCTCGTTGATGGCCGGGGCCCGCAGCGCCATCGAACAGGGCCGCTTCGCGAGCTACCGCGAGCAGAACCTGGCGGCCTGGCAAGCGGGCGCGCCCGCGGCGATGCCTCCGGCTTCGGACAGAACGGCGACGACGCCCAGCTGACCCGCGCGGGCCCGGAGCCGACGTTGACGACGGTGAGCCGACGCCAAACTGACGTCGACGGGGCTAGAGTGCTGGTTCGAGAAGCACTGAGGTCCCCGATGGCTGGCATCCGCAAGATCGACCCGTCCCGCGTCCAGCAGCCGACGACCCATCCGACGACGGGGCGTGAGCCGCAGAAGCCAACGACGCTGTCGCCGAACGAGCTGAGCCAGATCCTGCAGAAGGTCTTCAGCAACGGCGAGGTGCACAGAGACGAGCTGCCGAAGCTCAGAGTCGCCCTGCAGCGGGCCGGTGGCCAGCAAGGCGACCTCGTCGCCAACATCGAGCAGCGCCTCGCCGACCCGAACCTGAAGGTGACGGCGGAGACGCTCGAGCAGCTGAAGACCCTCGGCGTCGACGTCACCCGCGCCAGCCAGAACCTCAAGAAGAACACCGACCTGACGACGACCGAGAAGCTCGGTCAGACCGCCGACAAGACCGTCGCCGACAAGGTGCAGGGCGAAGCGGCGTCGCAGAACGCCCTCGGTGCGCAACAGGCCGTGCTCGACAGCCACAAGGGCACGGCGGTCGCGAAGAACGAGCTGTCGCCCGAATACAAGATGGCCAAACAGCTGGTCGGCGACGTCGCCGGCCGCATCTGGAGCGACAAGGCCCCGCCCGAGCTCAAGGCCATCCAGGAGGCCATCGGTCCGCAGGTCAGCGCCCTGGCCCAACAGACGGCGATGAGCGTGATGAGCGATCCGAACGCCATGGCCAACATCAGCTCGCTTTTGGCAAAGGTCGGCAAAGAGGGCTTCCAGTCGGCGCTGTTGTCGTCGACGAAAGAGGTCACCGGCCACTTCCTGCAGACGGCTGGCGTGCAGGCAAAGAACCCGGAGGCCATCAAGGCCGCGCTGCAGGGCATCGAGCAGCTTGCCCCCAAGCTGGGCTCGTCCCTCGGTCCGAAGATCGCAGAGACCGCCGCCAAGCTCGGGCCGCGCCTGCTCGGTGAAGGCGCTGAAGCTGCGCTCAAAGGCAGCGTCCAGGGTGCGGCCACGGTCGGCGCCAAAGCAGGAGCGCAAGTCGGCGCGGCGACGGCCGCAAAGGCCGGCGGCCAGGCGCTGCCGGTCATCGGCAACATCATCTCGGTCGGCAGCACGCTGCTCGCCGGCGCCAACTTCATCGGACAGCTGATGAAGAAGCCGCACGACTTCGAAAAGATCATGAAAGAGGGCATCAACACGCTCTCACAGGGCATCGGTATCGCGCTGCCCTGGGTCGGTCTCGGCGGGACGCTGATCGACGCCGCCTGGGGCGCCAAGGTTTCAGTGTCTGATCAAAAGAAGCAGGCCGCAGGAATCCCCGTCACAGAGAACGCCAACTTCGCCGCCGCTTTGCCGCTCTTGACCGACAGCGCCCAGGTGCTGCAGGCAGCGCTCACCGGTGCCGGCAAGCACGACGCCGCCGACAAGCTCGCGAACCTGGTGACGACGACGAAGACCATGGCCCACCTCGATCTCAACAAGCCGGGCGACCGCATCGCGCTGCTGCGCAAAGACGAGCAGCAGGCCCTGATCGCCCTGGCCCACGAGAGCCGGGGCGAGCTCGAGAAGCTCTCGGGTCTCGAGACCGGGCCGCGCAAAGAGGCACTGTTGAAGTTGGCCTCGGGCTTCGGCGCCCTCGCCGACACGACGCTTTCGACGATGCGCTTCGACAAGCGCGAAGCGGCCCCGGGGTTCAACGAGAAGTCCAACAGCACCGGCAAGAAAGACCTCGAGACCCGGCGCAACGAGCTGGCCGGCAACCTGGTCAAGCAGCTCGGCGACCTCGGCGTGGCCGAGCTGCTGCGCCGCTCCGAAGCCGGCTGAGACCTCACCCCCCCGCCCCCTCTCCACGGCCACTCGCCAAGCCTCGTTGTGGAGAGGGGGAGGAGAATATCGGCTGGATGGGGCCTGCCGCGCGCCGCGGATTCAGTTGCGAACCCGACGACCCGTGGCCCGATGGAAGGGCGTGGCTCGACCACGCACACGTCGAGCCGGCCGCGTGCCTCGCTCCAGCCTCGGCGCTTGAAGGGGAGGCTTGAAACACCGACCCCTGCCAGGGGGCAAGCACGCTCGACGGCTATTCCCCTCCCCCTCTCCACAGCGAGTCCGCGAGCGACCGTGGAGACGGGGGCTGGGGGGTGAGGTCTCGCGTCGAGCGCACCTGCGGCGCATGGACGCCACCCCCCGCTTCTCATAGACCTGCGGCGTGGCCACCCGACGCACGACCAACAAGAAGCTCTTGCCCACCGCGCCCTCTGACGAAGGGGGCGACGGGGCTGGCGACAAGGCCGGGGGGTCCAGCTCGGCGGGCCTCGCCGGCCGCACCGCCGTCGAACCGGTGCTCGAAGACGAAGAAGAAGAAGCCGGCGTCGAAGCCTTTGCCGCCAAGGGCCCGCCCGTCAGCGACAGCGAAGACGAAGACGAAGACGGCGAAATCGTCGACGTCAGCAGCACCGGCCTCGTCAAGGCCAAGCGCATCACCCTGGCCGGCGACCCCGGCGCCGAGTGGGTGCCCGACGCCGCCGAAGCCGAGACCAACGACGAAGACATCCAGAAGTCGGTCAAGGACGTCGGCGGCGGCCGCGACGCCATCTACACCTCGTTCGTGCGGCAGGCCACGCGCGTGCAGCGGCTGAGCGAGGGCGAAGAGCGGGCCCTGGGCCTGCGCGTGCGCGACGGGGGGGACAAAGAAGCGGCCAAGAAGCTGGTGGTCCACAATCTTCGATTGGCCATCAAGATGGCCCATCAATACCGTCGCAGCTGGACCAACATCATGGACCTGGTCCAGGAGTCTTCCGCCGGCATGGCCATCGCGGCGCAGCGCTGGGACCCTGACCAGGGCACCCGCTTCGGCACCTATGCTGTCTATTGGATTCGCGCGCAGCTCACGAAATTCTTGATGACCAATGGGCGCGCGATCCACACGGGCAACACCCGCGCCGGCCGCAAGCTCTACTTCCAGCTGCCGCGCATCCGCCGCAAGCTGCTCGCCGAAGGCAAAGAAGCCACCGTCGCCGAGATCGCCGCCGAAGTGCAGGAGACCCCCGAAGAAGTCGCCCGCATCGTCGCCCGCCTCGACGGCCGCGAAGCCTCCCTCGACGCCCAGATCGGCAACGACGACGACGGCAGCACCCTCGGCGAGATGATCGCCGGCGACGACCGCGGCCCCGAAGAAAACGCCGCCGCCAACGAGGTCGGCGCCGTGCTCGCCAACCTCATGCAGCGCTTCAAAGACACCCTCGAGAACGATCGCGACAAGGCGATCTGGACCGAGCACCTCGTGGCCCACGAGCCCAAGTCCCTCGTCGAGCTCGGTGCCCGCTACAGCGTCTCCAAGCAGCGCATGGGACAGCTCGCGACCCGCATCAAGCGCAGCTTCCGCCGCCACATCATCGACGAGCTCGGCCCCGATACCCAGCTGCACTGGCTGTTTGCCAAGGACGTCCCGTGAAGCAGACAACCTGGAACGTTGTCGTCGTCGTCGCCTGCGTTGCCGCCTCGCTCTCGGTGGGCTGCGCCAGCGCGCCGCGCGGCACCCCGGGCCCGGCCGCCGAAGAGCTGGCCACCGC